>CAZMKY010000426.1:0-2360 GCA_964566835.1 uncultured Rhodobacterales bacterium | reverse complement strand
CATCACGCGAAGGCGAGCGCGTCATCAATGATCAAGCCGCCGCTGGCCGTCAGCACAATCTCGTCGACCTGGTCAAAGATGCGATCGTCAAAGGCAACGAAGGTTTCTTTGTTGTCGCGAATGCGGACTTCTTGCGTGCCGACCAGAACGCCGTCGTCATAGGCTTCCATCGTCAGCGTGACGTTCTTGCCGGACTGAGCTGTGATCGTAGCCCGCTCGAAGTCGAAATCGAAGCCATCGGTCTTGGCAATGGTCATCGTGTCGCCGGTGCTGGCAATCGCTCGCGTGCCACCGGAAACGCCCAATGCTGCAGTCGTCGTTTGAACACCTTCGAAGACAAACCCGTCCTCGCTATAGGTGTTCCCAACCGGCATATCTTCGAAGCCGATCTGGACATCTGTTGGGGTCGGGGGAGGCGGCGGTGGGGTGCCGCTGCCACTGATGGTGACCGTCGCGACCGCGTTGGCAAAACCGCCAGCACCGTCCGAGATTCTGTAGACAAAACTGTCCGTCGCCGTTTCACCGTCGTAGAGCCCATCGAATGTGCCGTTCGGGTCGTAGATTGCTGTGCCGTCCGCGCTGAAAGTGACAACCGCACCGGAGGCCAATGTCACGCTTCCCGAGGTGTCGTTGTCGATTGACACAAGCGTCAAAGCATCACCATCGGGATCACTGTCGTTGGCCAGAAGGCTGATGGAAACAGTGCCATCCTCGGTCGTCTGCGCCTGATCCGCGACAGCGTCGGGCGCGGTGTTTGCATCAGGGTCGTCCACAGTTCGCGTGACGATGTCGATATCATCGATATAGACGGTGCCGTTGGCCGAAAAGACGACTTCGTCGATGCTGTCAAAGTTCAGATCGAACGCAACGTCGTTCGTCCGATTTGACCTTGCGTTGACCGTTGTGGTGCCGACAAGAACGCCGTCATCATAAGCTTCGATGCGCACGCGGACCCGCCCGCCTGCCGCACGGAAGACCGCTGCGTCGAGGTCAAAGTCTTCCCCGTCTGCCGTTAATGTGAAGCTGGTGCCTTCGGCATATGCCGATCCGTTGACGCTGGAGCCAGATTGCACGGTCAGGCCGCTTGACGAAATGCCGCCTTCACCCAGATGGGTGCCGGTGCCAACGCCTTCGAAATCAATCGTCAAGGTGTCGGTCGTCACAGGCAGGGAATATCCCTGAACCGAGATATCGACCGTCGCTGTATCCGTTCCGCCCTGACCATCAGAAATCGTATAGCTGAAGCTGTCGGAACCGGACTGACCACTGTCGAGACTGTCGAAGGCACCGTTCGGGTCGTAGACGTAGCTGCCATCGCTCTGCAGCGTGACCAAGGCACCGGAAGCCAAGCTGATCTGCTGGCCGACTGATGCGGCCTGCCCATTGACGGCGGTGACCGTCAGAGCGTCTCCATTGCCGTCGCTGTCGTTTGTCAGCACGTTGCCCGAGAGTGTTTCGCGTTCGTCCACCGACCCGGTGTCATCAGTGGCGACCGGCGCCGAATTGTCGAAGGCCCCATTGATCGTCACTGTCACGTTGGACGCTGACGTGTTCTGACCGTCACTGATGGTGTAGGTGAAGCTATCAGTATCTGATTGACCGACCTCTAGAGCATCGAACACGCCTTGCTGATCGTAGTCCACGGTGCCGTCGACGTTCAGCGTGACGCGTGCGCCAGAGGACAGCGTCACCGATTGACCTGCGCTGACAGACGTCCCGTTGATGGCCGTAATGGTCAGCGCGTCGCCCTCCGGATCGCTGTCATTGGCAAGAAGGGACAAGCTTTCAAGTAGAACATCTTCGCCAACCGTTGCCGTATCGGCCACGGCTGTCGGGGCTTCGTTCGGAGGCGGTGGCGTGACGCCGGTGATCGTCAACGTGACAGTCGCGGTCGAAGTACCGCCTTGTCCATCCGAGATCTCGTAGGTGAAGCTGTCCGTTGCGGTCTCACCATCTTCCAGATCATCAAAGGCGCCGTTTGGATCGTAGTCGAAGGCACCGCTGGCGGTCATGGTCAGAAGCGCGCCGGAAGCAAGCGTGATCGTCGCGCCGACGGCGGAGGTCTGACCGTTGACGGCTGTCAACACGATCGGATTTCCATCGGCGTCGCTGTCATTGGAAAGCACGTTGCCTGACAGGATCTGATCCTCGGCGGTCTCATCGGCATCGTCCACGGCGACCGGGTCCGTGTTCTCGGGTACGCCACCCGCCAGTTCCTCGAAGCTGAAGGTCTGGCCGTTGAATTCCAGCCATTCAACGGTCGCTTCAACGAGGTCCACCGTGACGTTGACAACTTCGAGGAAGCCGCCCGCCAGGTTGAACGTAAAGTTCGCGACGCCCTGTGCGAAGGTCACGGTATC
>CAZMKY010000425.1:0-12819 GCA_964566835.1 uncultured Rhodobacterales bacterium | reverse complement strand
ACGGCCCAGGCGCAGTAGCCGCCATATTGTGGGGCATAGGTTTCTGGGTCTGCGTCGAAGGTTGCCTTGTTCGCGGCCGAGGCAAACCGGAATGTCGCACCATTCCATTCAGATGTGTGGGCATCGTCACCGCGCACGGCGTCAGCATCGGTGAAGTAGGCTACAGGGTCATAGCCATCAATGGCAAAGCCGCGGCGCTGATACACCGGCGGTTCACCCGCTATGGCGAGGTTGGGAAATACGGCAGCGGCAACAGGAAGCGTCGCGGCGGCTGTCAGAAACTGGCGGCGTGTCGTCATTGGGCTTGCTCCGGTCGTTCAATAATCGTGTCTGGAGCAGAAGATGAAGCCTGACCTTTGACTTTGAAAGGTCTCCCACGCGGACGTGAGCGTTCGTGGGAATTGTGTCAATCGAAGATGTCTTCGATCGTATCCCAGACCTCGTCCAACAAGAAATCCTTGAAGCCCTTCCTGCGCTTTTTCGACTTCTTTTTGTAAGATGATTTGTACCCGGGCCGATACGACGACGCGGCCTTCTTGCCACCTGCGGCAAGCTCGCGCGGGCCAGTGCTGTCCTGCCGGAGCATTTTCATTTCATGCAGGGGCGCGCCGCAGGACGAACAGGCCAGTTCGTGGCGGTCCTGACCCTTCAAAACCAGCGCGGCGCGGGTGCCGCAGTAACAGCAAGTGGCAATCTTTGTATTCGGCATGTCTATCCTTGTCTCACTGCATATAGGGAGACAGCCGCCGCATTTGAAACATTGAGCGACCCGAAATCGCCAATCGGGTCAATTCGCACCAATCGGTCGCAGGTCGCTTTCGTTCGATCTCTCAATCCCGGCCCTTCGGCGCCCATTACAAGGGCGACAGGGCCTGAAGGCACTGCTGCCAAGGCTTCGGCCAGCGTCGCATCGCCGGTGGCGTCCAGACCGAGGACCAGAAAGCCCTTCGCCTTCAAGGCTTCCAAACTGTCGGCAAGATTGCGAACGCGAACGTAGGGCTGGCGCTCCAACGCTCCGGACGCCGTTTTCGCCAGCGCGCCAGTTTCGGGGGCCGCATGCCGCTGCGTGGCGATCACCGCCCGCGCGCCAAAGACTTCGGCGGACCTGAGGATCGCGCCCACATTGTGAGGATCGCTGACCCTGTCCAGCGCCACGACCATGGGCGGTGTGTCCTGATCATCTGCCAAGAGCTGATCAAGACTTCCCCATTCCAAGGGACGCACTTCAACCGCTGCACCTTGGTGGACAGACCCCGGATCCAAGGGCGCACCGAACTTGCGCGCATCCTGTATTTCAGGCTCGACCCCGGCCTGCCCAACTGCGTCGCCAAGACGGTCGGCGGCGTTCTTCGTCAGAAGCAGGCGCAAGACCTCCCGGCGGGGATTTAGAAGCGCATCGCGCACCGCATGCAGGCCGAAGAGCCATAGCGTTTCCTGCGCGGACTGGCGGCGCGCGCGTTCTTTTTCGACGACCCAAGCTGGCTTTTTCATGCCCCCCGCCTACACCGCCCTGCGACCTGTCTCAAGCACTGCCGATTTGGTGTTGACGCATCTGGGCAGCAGGGATATCCCACCGCCCACGCCACGTGAGCATCACGTGTCGTAAGGGCGACGTGCTGCAAGGTGCGGCAGCGGACTGTAACTCCGCCGGGGAGACCCATGCCTGGTTCGATTCCAGGGTCGCCCACCACTTCCTTCCATTTTGACATGAAAAGCCGGTGGGCTTTTGGAAGGCGTGGGGGTTAGATGCCCGCCATGTCGGACTTCAATATCCTGATCGTTGCGCAAAGATGCCGGCTTGCCGCCGAGGCTATTCTTCTTGCCGCATCGCTGAGGGCCGCATCGCCCGACTTCTCCGGCCGCCTGATCGTGGCAGAGCCGCAGCCCGGTCCGCTTTGGCGAGATGATCCAAGAATTGGAGATGCTGACAGCTATGCGGCACTGGACCGCTTGGGGGCCGAGATCCTGCCCTTTGAGGCGCAGGTTTTCGGTGACGCCTATCCCAACGGCAACAAGATCGAAGCTTTGGCCCAGATGCCAGACGCGCCGTTTCTGTTCTTCGACAGCGACACCCTGATCACCGGAGAACTGGCCAGTCTCGACATCGATTTCTCGCGTCCGACAGCCTCCATGAGACGAACGGGCACGTGGCCAGAGCCCGACCTTTACGGGCCCGAGATGTCCGAGATCTGGTCCTCGCTCTACACGGCGCTATCGCTCGACTTCGAAAGCAGCCTCGATCAGACCCAGCCCGAGGAACATTGGGAGCGCTTTCTCTATTTCAACGCAGGCTGGTTTCTTGGAACCGATCCCAAGGACTTTGCACGCCGCATGTTGGGCGTGATGGCGATGGTGCGCGACACACCACCAAAAGAGCTTGCCGGGCAGGCGATTTACCCATGGCTGGACCAGATTGCCTTGCCCTTGGTGATACACACCTTGGGCGGCGGCCGCCCTTCCCCGGCGCTTGACGGATTGGATGGGGCCATTTCCCTGCACTACCGCGCATTGCCCCTCCTCTACGCCACAGCCCCGACCGAAACCGTCGCGTTTCTGGAAGACATCGTTCAACCCAATTGGATCAAGAAGCCGCTGAAATCCTACAAACCGTTCCACAGGATGCTTTACCGCGGCGACGGCGCCAAGGTGCAGGACATGTTCACGCCGATGCAGCCAGATCTTCCGGAGGAGAAGATAAGAAAGCGGCTAAAGCGAAACGGTTTGTGGCTGCGCTGAGCCTTGTGCTTTCCTTTGAAACGGCCCAACTTGAAGGAAATCAGCGATCAGAGGGCGCGATCTTGGCCGCAAAGACGAAAGAAGATGCACAGCTATTCGAGCTTGTGACCGAGAGCTTGAAACCGGGAAACATGGATGCGCTGAACCGCATCTTTCTGGACCACGGCGCGCGCGCACCGGACGTTATCTGGGACCCAAAGCGCGGTGATCTCCGCAACAGCCTTCTGCGTCAATTTCACGACACCGCCACCCGATTGGGTGACGAAAACGGCACCTTGACGGTCGAGACTCTGCAGCTCGAAAAATTCGGCCAGTTGATGGATTGGCTGATGCTGGTCGAGAAGAACGCAGACGGCGAATTCACTTACCTCTATTACGGTCGGGCCATCGCTGACGCCTATGGCCAAGATATGTCAGGCAAGACCGTGGAGGCCTTTGGCGGACATATCACCAGCTTCTTCGCCGCGCTCTACGACGCCGTTTCCGAACGAGGTGTCTGGGCCTATTCAGAGCACGAGCCGCCGAAATCGGTCTTTGTCCGAAGCTGGCACCGACTGATCGTTCCCTTGGCGGGTCGCGACGGCAACGTCTCTCGCTACCTTGTCATGAACGTACCAGAGAACGAGCTTTCGGCCGGCTTGGAGCTGATGGTCGATCCGGTCTTCGTGATTGGCGAGGACAAAGAGGTCATCTACTTCAACTCCGCCGCCCAGCAGCTTTTCAAGTTGTCTCGCAAGGGTGACACGCCAAAGTCGCTGGAGGCACTGACCGGGATTGAGCTGGATGCCCGCATGACACCGTCGGAGATGCTGAAAGCGCGCCGACGCGAGGACAGCACCGAACTTGCCACCCGTGGGGCAATCGTGGAGCGTCTGATCGTCACGACAAGCGCCGCACAGCTTCGAGGCTCGGCGTATTATGTGGTTGTGATGCGGATGCTTGGCGCGTGATGCGCTTGTAGTGTCCGTGTGAGGCTTTTAGGCTCCGCCCGATAACAAAGGGAGGGACCTTCATGTCCGAGAATCCACAAGCTTTCGAGACGCTTCAGATCCACGGTGGCGCCGCCCCGGATCCTGCGACCGGCGCGCGTCAAACACCGATTTACCAGTCCACCGCATTCGTTTTCCGTGATGCCGATCACGCCGCGAAACTCTTCAACCTGCAAGAAGTAGGCTACATCTACTCCCGCCTGACGAACCCGACGGTTGCGGCGCTTGGTGACCGGATCAACGCGCTGGAAGGTGGCGCAGGTACGGTTTGCTGCTCGTCCGGGCACGCAGCGCAGATCATGGCTTTGTTCCCCTTGATGGGCCCCGGACGGAACATCGTCGCGTCGACACGCCTCTATGGCGGAACGGTGACCCAGTTCAGCCAGACCATCAAGCGCTTTGGCTGGTCCTGCACCTTTGTCGATTTCGACGATCTGGACGCCATCCGCGCCGCAGTCGACGACGACACCCGCGCCATTTTCTGTGAATCCATCGCCAACCCGGGCGGCTACATCACGGACCTCGATGCCGTCGCTGGCGTTGCCAACGAAGTGGGGCTGCCACTGATCGTCGACAACACTTCTGCCACGCCCTACCTCTGCCGCCCGATCGAACACGGCGCGACGCTCGTCGTGAACTCGACCACGACGTATCTGACCGGTAACGGCACGGTCACAGGCGGCGCGATCACTGATTCGGGTCAATTCGACTGGTCGGCATCCGGAAAATTCCCGTCGCTCAGCGAACCAGAGCCCGCATATCACGGTCTGGCCTTCCACCCGGCACTGGGCCCGATGGCCTTCACGTTCCACTCCATCGCTGTCGGTCTGCGCGATCTTGGAATGACGATGAACCCGCAAGGTGCCCACTACACCCTGATGGGTATCGAGAGCCTTTCGCTCCGCATGGATCGCCACGTGGCCAATGCAAAGAAAGTGGCCGCTTGGCTTGAAAACGACGACCGGATCGAAACCGTCACCTATGCCGGCCTGCCCTCGTCGCCGTACTATGACCGGATCGACCGGATTTGCCCGAAAGGCGCTGGCGCTTTGTTCACCTTTGCCGTCAAGGGTGGCTATGATGCCTGCGTGAAGCTGATCGACAGCGTCGAACTCTTCAGCCATGTCGCCAACTTGGGCGATGCGCGTTCGCTCATCATCCACTCGGCATCGACGACGCACCGGCAGCTGTCGGAAGAACAGCAGGTTGCTGCCGGCGCAAGCCCGAACGTGGTGCGTGTTTCCATCGGCATTGAGAACGCTGACGACATCATTGCCGATCTCGACCAGGCACTAAGCAAAGCCGTCGGTTGATCTCGCCTAGTCGAGAAGCTCATAAACAATGCTTACACTGGCGGCGCGGGAGACCTCGCCGCCAGCCACCGGAACCGCAGCGCTTTCTGCCATCTCAAAACTGCGCATGACGGGCATCCCGCCGCCGATCTGTCCGCCCTCCGACATCGACAAAATCGGTCCCAGCGTCAGCCCCGCCGCTGCCGCAAGGTTCCTTGCCGTCCTCGCAGCATCTTCGACAGCCAACCGTTCTGCCGTGGCCTCCAACGGGGCCGGATCAGCCACATCGAAGCGAAGCCCGTTCAGCGCGTTCGCGCCCTTACCCATCAAGTCACCCAAGAGCGGACCAAGAAGGTCCAGATCCCGCACGCGGATCGTGACCGAATTGGCGGCCTGATACATCTCCACTCGCGGTCCGGTTTGATTGGGCCGTGGCGGTGCATAGCGGGGCGAGACCGACAATCCGGTCGTCTGAACATCCCTGTCATCCAAACCCACCTCAGAAATGGCCGCCAGCAGTCTGGAGACCCCGTCAGACACCCGGTCCATTGCAGAAGACGCATCAGCGGCGCTTTCAACGACACCAATCGTGACGACAGCCATGTCTGGCGCAGCCGTCGCAACGCCCGATCCGGTCACGGATAACGTCGTGCGATCTTCGGCAAGCGCGCTTGTGGCAAGCATGCAAGCCAGCGCTGCAATCAAGTGTCGCATGGCAGTCTCCTTAAGCTTTATCATCCACCCACGTTGCCCTGATTGTGTCGCTGGCGAAAGCCCGTCGGCGGTTTTCCGCAAGGCCCAATTTAGCGCTCATCGCATCGTGACGCCCCGCTTGCAGCGTGGTAGGTTTCGCGCATGGCACGCGAGTGGGCACTAGACCTTGATATGAACGGCATCCGCCTGATGGGGCGGGACGTTGGCCAATGGGAAGAGTTCGCGACCATTTCTCTTGAGGATACCGGGTTCCGCGAGGCGCTTTCTGCCTGCCTCGCCGAACACAAAGTCGGCCCCGATGTGACAGTCTTTCTGCCGCCATCGCAGGTTCTGTATCGCAGCGTGCCGATCACGTCCGATGCCGACGCAAGCCGCGAAATTGAAGCTGTTCTCGACGAAGAGACGCCCTATTCGGTTCAAGAGCTTGAATTCGACTGGGAACTCGACGGACCGCACAGCGCCCGTGTCGCCGCCGTTGCGTTGGAGACCCTGGACGAGGCACGCACGTTCGTCGAAGCTTTCGATCTGGAGATCAGCGGCTTTTCCGCCCTCGCGACCCCGCAAGACTTCCCCCGTCGGCCAGACTTTGGCGGTGCAGACGAAGTTTCGCTGACCGACCTTGCAGATGACGACATCGCGCTCGCTGCGCCTTTGACCGCCGAGATCGAAGACGTAACGGATCCTGTCGAGGAACTTGAAGTGCACGCCGAAGAAGGTCCGGACGACGCCGTGACCTTCGCAAGCTCTCGCAACTCGGAAGAGCGTGTCACGTCGGAACCGCTGCGGCTTGACGCATCGGCTCCTGTCATCGACGTCAATGACGCGACACCTGTCGTGGCGTTGGACGGAACACCCGAAGACCGGGGCTTCCCCGATTTGAAGGAACCGCCACTGACGGCGCCACGTGTCGTGACGGACATGGCCGTAACCGGTCTTGCTGGCGATACCGGCGAAGAAACGGCACGCGTGATCAGCCGCAGCCTTGACGGCAGCGTCTTGTCGCGCCCGATCCGGCAGCCCTTGGAAACGCCGAACCGCACCACGCTTGCCTTGGCCGCTGCAATGACGCTTGTCGTGGGCGGAATTGTCTGGTCGATCCTGCCCGACACTACGCCATCCACCGAAGACGTTGTTGCAGCCTCAGCGCCAGCGCCAGTCCCTGACGTCGAAGTCGAGCCCGAGATCGTGGAGGCGCCTGCACCTGCGATCCCTGAATTGGCTCAGCCGACCGGCGTCGGCACCAAAATGGCGCAACCCCTTGCGCCTACAGCGGAGGCCGCGCCCGAGGTGGCAGCGGCTTCGTTCGGACCACAGTTCGCGCCGCAGGCGTTGGATCTGCCCCTGAACAATGCAAGCGCAGATACCGTGGCGATCATCGGGTCGCTTTCGGTCCCTCACCCGGACGCAGGCGACTATGCCAGCGTCTTAGCCCCCTTCGCGATAGATGCGCAAAGCGCGGCACCGTCGGCTTTCTTGGACACGCGGCCACCCGTAATCCTGGCATCGCTGGCGCCCGTCTCGGCAGAACCGGGCCAGCAGCCCGATCTCGCGGCCAGTGATGCATTGTCGCCGCCTTTGGCCGAGCGCCCTGAAGCGCTGCTCGGTGTGTCTGAGATTGAACCAGCCGCTTTGCCAGATCTGCCCTCCGCGACCGAAGCAGGCTCTATCGAAGTGGCCGCGCTCGAACCTGCAAACAGCGTCGAAGAGGTTGTCGTTCTTCCTCCGGAGGTGCCCGCTGACAGCCAACCGCTGGTCGAAGGTGCGCCCGCACCGGCAGTCCCAACCGCGCCCGACGCAGAGCCCGCAGTCGTCGCGGAAGAACCGCCTTCTGATGCGCCGTCCCTTCCGACACCAACCGCGCTGGCCCAAAGCGTCCCTGATACGCGACCCAGTGCACGCCCCGAGGGCATCGCGCCCACCGAGACTGAAGAACCAGAGATTGCAGAGGTGGGCGAGGAGACGGAAAACGGCCTGCCGCGCCCAACCGCGCTGGCCGCCAGCCTGCCTGAAACGCGCCCACCCGCCAGAACCCGCATCCTCGCACCCGAAGTCGCAGAAGCGGACGATGCCGTCGATCCTGCCGAAGCGCCGGACACAGTGCTGGCCGCAGTCGAAGAAAACCCTCTGGCCCGAATTCGTCCTCCGGCGCGGCCAGGGTCCGCGCAAGAAACCGCGCGAGAGGCTGCAGGCGTTTCGGAAGCGTCCAGCCTTGCCGTAGCAACGTCTCTCCAGCCGCGCAATCGACCTTCAGACCTTGCGGCACGGGCAGAAGCGCTAAGGCAGCAGGCCCTCCAGAACGCCCGCGCCCCAGACACCTCCGCAGCCATTACCGCCGCTTTGGCACCAGAAGAATCCGAACCGGAGCTACCTGCGGCCGAACCTCGAAATGCGCCGCGCCTTGCCATCCCGACAGATGTCAGCGTCGCGCGGCAGGCAACTATTGAAGACGCGATCCGGCTCAATCGGATCAACCTGATTGGCGTCTACGGCCTGCCCAGCGACCGCCGCGCCCTCATCCGGCTGCCGTCTGGTCGTTATGTGAAGGTGAAGGTCGGCGACCGCGTGGATGGAGGAAGCGTTGCCAGCATCACAGACACGCAAGTCCGCTACACTAAGGGCGGTCGCACCGTTACGCTACAGATGCCTTCGGGCTAACAGCGTGCAAGCGCTTACTCCGCCGCCACACTCCCGTAGTCGCCTTGGGCCATTTCTTCGGCTTCGATGGACTCGAACAGTGCCTTGAAGTTGCCTTCTCCGAACCCATCGTCACCTTTGCGCTGAATGAATTCAAAGAAGATCGGTCCGATCACGGTCTTGGAGAAGATCTGAAGGAGGATCTTCGTCTCGCCACCATCAACGACACCTTCACCGTCGATCAGGATGCCATGCTTTGACATGCGATCAAGCGGCTCTTCGTGGCCCTCGACCCGGGTCGTCGACAAGGCGTAGTAGCTTGCGGGCGGCGGAGGCATGAAGCGGATGCCGTTTTCGTGGATCTGGTCGACCGCGTCGTAGATGTCATGCGCGCCAACGGCGATGTGCTGGATGCCCTCGCCCTTGTACTTCTTGAGGTAGTTCACGATCTGCCCGGTTTCGCCCCGGTCTTCATTGATCGGAATTCGGATCTTGCCGCAAGGACTTGTCAGCGCCCGGCTGTAGAGACCGGTAAACTTGCCTTCGATATCGAAGAACCGGATTTCCTTGAAGTTGAACAGGTCACCATAGAAGCGGAACCAGACGTCCATGTTCCCCTTGAACACATTGTGCGTCAGGTGGTCGAGGTAATGAAAACCGACGCCTGCAGGGTGCGCGGTCTGGTGCCATTCGAACTCTGCATTATAGGGGGAGCTGTCGTAGTAAGTGTCGATGAAATAAATCAGGCTGCCGCCGATGCCGACGATCGCAGGGGCGTCGATGACCTTGCCCGGGCCATCAAAGGGCTTCGCACCGGAACGCACGGCGTGATCAAAGGCGTGGGCCGCATCACGCACGCGCCACCCCATGGACGGCGCGCAAGGCCCATGCTCTTCAATGAAGGCTGACGCATGCGTGTCGGGTTCGGCGTTGATCAGATAGGTGACGTCACCTTGCTGCCAGACCTGAATGTCCTTGGAAGCATGCGTGGCGACGTGGGTGTAGCCCATCTGCCGAAACAGGCTGCGCAACGCGTCGGGCTCGGGGTGGGCGAACTCGACAAATTCGAAGCCATCCGTGCCAGCCGGGTTGTCGGGTGTGATCTCTGATCTTGGGGCGTCGTGTGGAAAGGGACCCATGTGTGCGCTCCTCATATAGGTGTTCAGCGGATACTCCAACAAAACGCACGCGATTTTTGCGCAACATGGGCCCTTTAGGCATATTTGACGCGCAAATTGCGCATGATACTATTCGCATATGCAGGAAACACGCATAGAGCTTGACGACACCGACAAACGACTTCTGGCCGCCTTGCAAGCCGATGCGCACAGCACGTCAGATGCACTGAGCGCCAAGCTGAATTTGTCGGCCAGCCAAGTCGGAAGACGGCGCCAAAGACTGGAGGCCGCAGGCGTGATCGAAGGCTACCGCGCCCGCCTCCGGCCGAATGCGGTCGGACTAACCGTTCAGGCCTTCATCAGCGTCCAACTGGCCAGCCAGGATCCAACCAAGGTTCGCCCCTTTCTGCGGATGGTCGAAACCCGGTCCGAGATTGTGAGCGCGTGGACACTGACCGGCGAAGCGGATTATCTTTTAAGGGTCTATTGTGAAGATCTGTCTGCCCTGAACCAGCTTATCCACGATGGTCTTCTGGCCCACCCCGCAGTGGCGCGCGTTCAGAGCCAGATCGTCATGAACCAGCAGAAGGCCGACGCGCCGCTGCCACTCTGAACCGGAGCTGCCGATGGAAGGTTTCATCTTTCAGGCCGTCATCTATCTGACCGCAGCCGTAGTCGCCGTCCCCTTGGCCGTGCGCTTCGGTATGGGATCGGTTCTGGGCTACCTTCTGGCGGGCATCGCAATCGGGCCGGTCTTCGGCCTGGTCGGCACCGAGACCGAGGATCTGCAGCATTTTGCGGAGTTCGGCGTCGTCTTGATGCTGTTTCTGATTGGTCTGGAGCTCAGCCCACGCGCGCTTTGGGACATGCGGCACAGGCTGGTTGGTCTTGGTGGCCTACAGGTCGTCCTGACCACGGCTGCCCTGGCTGCCGGGGCCGTTTGGCTGTTGGAGATACCGTGGCAGACCGGGATCGCCGTCGGCATGGTCTTTGCACTGTCGTCAACGGCTATCGTCCTGCAAACGCTTACAGAAAAACGACTGATGCAGACCCAAGGCGGCCGGTCGTCCTTTTCTGTGCTTCTGACACAGGACATTGCCGTCATCCCGATGCTAGCCCTTTTGCCTCTGTTGGCGGTGCCTTCGGCCATGGGGTTCGGCGAAGACGGATCGATCCAGCGCGCCGCACCGGACGAACATGGCGAAGATAGTCATCATGGCGGCATCGCGCTGCATTTCCTCGAAGACTTGCCGGCGTGGGGCGTAACCTTGGTCACGCTTGCCGCCGTTGGGTTCGTCGTTCTGTTCGGCGTCTATGCAAGCCGCCCATTGTTCCGGTTTGTCCATGTCGCGCGGTTGCGAGAGCTCTATACAGCTTTCGCGTTGCTGATTGTGATGGGGATTGCTTTCCTGATGATTGCGGTCGGTCTATCGCCTGCGCTTGGAACATTCCTTGCCGGTGTCGTCCTCGCCAACTCGGAATTCCGGCATCAGCTTGAAAGCGACATCGAACCCTTCAAGGGCCTTCTCCTTGGGCTGTTCTTTATTACGGTCGGCGCCGGCATCAATTTCGCTGTCCTTCTGCGAGATCCCGCAGGGATTATCGCCCTGACGCTTTCAATGATGGCCGTCAAAGCGATCATCCTGTTCTTCCTGGCGTTGATCTTTCGTCTCCGCGGCCGGGATCGCTGGTTGTTCACGTTCGGCTTGGCGCAGGCCGGGGAATTTGGCTTCGTGCTGGTCAGCTTTTCAGTGCAGCAACAAGTCATCGGAGCGGGTCTGTCCAGCCGCCTCCTTCTGGCAGTCGCTCTGTCCATGTTGCTGACGCCGCTGGTCTTTATCGCATGGGAGAAGCTGCAGCACCGCATGTCTTCCTCCGACGGCGCACCGGCGCGAGAGGCCGACACGATCGATAGCGAAGGCGATATCATCATCGCCGGGATTGGACGCTTTGGTCAGGTTGTGAACCGGCTCTTGATGCTGGCGAACTTCAAAGCCGTCGTCTTGGACAACAACCTTGAAGCCATCGAAACGATGCGGCGGTTCGGCATCAAGGGCTTCTTCGGTGATCCCACGCGGCCTGAGATGCTGCATGCTGCGGGACTGGAAAAGGCCCGTGTCCTTGTGGTGGCCATGGACGACAAACACGCGGCCTTGGAACTGGTCCGCTACGCGCGGCAAACCCGTCCCGATCTGCACATTGTCGCCCGCGCGCATGACAGGGTGCATGTCTACCAGCTTTATCGCGCAGGCGCGGACAACATTGTCCGCGAGCTTTTTGACAGCTCGCTCCGCGCAGGTCGCTATGTCTTAGAGCATATGGGGCTGAGCGATCCCGAAGCCGCCCGTATGGAACACTTCTTCTTCCGGAAAGACCGACAGTCCATGCGCGAATTGGCCGAGCTCTGGGACCCGGATATCCCGGTATTTGAGAACAAGGCCTATGTTGAACGTGCGCGCGATCTGAACCGTGAACTTGAATCGGCCCTGGTCACCGAATTGGACGAAACCTCGGAGCTGGCTGATGACACGTCAGAAGGTCCGCCATTGCGTCCTGAAGGCCGGTTAGGGCACGACGGATAGTCTGGAAACAATCCGTTCATTCTGCCTGAACTGTCCATAATTTCGCCGCACTCAACCTGCAAACATAGCCTGAATGCATGCAGGAGGATTCGGGTGTGGATACGACTCTGACCTCGATCACTGACGAAAAGCGCCGTTCAACCGCTTACGCCGCGCTCGCCTGGGCGGCGGGCCTTGGCATGCTGGCCATGGTCGCCTCGGTTGCGCATGGCTTTGTCTTTGATGATGCCTATATCTCGCTCCGCTATGCGATCATGCTGGCTGACACGGGCGAATTGGTGTGGAATCCCGGAGAGCGTGTCGAAGGCATCACCAATTTCCTTTACGTCCTGATCCTTGCCCAGATTCTGAAATTTGGTGTCGATCCGGAACTGGCGGCGCGCGGCGTGTCTGCGCTGGGCGCGCTCATGCTGCTCTTTGGCACCCGGCGGACGGTCGCAATCCTTCTGCCCGGTCCGGCATGGAGGGATGCCCGTGCCATGGTGCCGCTGCTGACCTTGGGGACGGTGGCCCTGGCCCAATGGGTTCTGGGCGCGATGGAGGCACCTTTGGTCGCTGGCTTCATCGCGATGGCGATCTGGGCCCTTTTGCCGATTGGGACAGAGGATGGTGCGTCGGCCGGCAGACTTTGTCTCGGCGGGCTGTTCTTCGGCGCCGCCTACCTGACCCGCATGGATGCCGCCCTGCCCCTCGCGGTTCTGCTGGGCGGTCTTGTCTTGTTTGGGGACGGGCGTTTCCTGCGGCGCGTCAGTGA
>CAZMKY010000424.1:0-3963 GCA_964566835.1 uncultured Rhodobacterales bacterium | reverse complement strand
CAAAGCTTGGTAAGAGGCCCGCCGAAGCCGCTGTAGCTCAGATGGTAGAGCACGTCATTCGTAATGATGGGGTCGGGGGTTCGAGTCCCTTCAGCGGCACCACTTTTCCCAACATTCCAAGAAGAACCGTCTTTGACGGTCCGGATCGCATGCCGCGATACGGCCTGTAAGACCGTCTGGCGCCTCGGAACTTTTTCGGTCCGTAGCGGGGGGCAAACACACACCGAACCGGTGTAAGTTTGCCGAGAGCTCTGTCGAGTTTCATCTTGAGTAGTGCTTCAGTGCTCGCAAAAGTGACGGGTAGGTTCACGCGAACATAGAGTCAGAGCACGTCATTCATGGGCCGGCGCCGCCGCACAAGCAGACAGTCCGATCTCACAGACAGCCAGAAACCGTTCGGGGTAGCCACCGGGGGGAGCTGGGCCCCTCTGTCGTTTCAGGACATCGACGCCGTAGGTGCCGCTGCAATCCGCATTCTGACGGAAATCGGTGTGTCGGAAGCTCCGCCAGTTGTCTCGGAAGCAATTCTGGCTGCTGGCGGACGCATGGTGAACGACAGGCTTCTTTATCCCGCGGAGTTGGTTTCCGCCACGATTGCAGACGGGCCGCGCAGTGTCCTGCTTGCCGGTCAATCGCCCGCGCATGACATGCATGTCGGGGGTGCGCATGTCTACGCGGGTACTGGTGGCGCAGCGCCGAACATCGTCGATGTCGCCTCCCGACAGTTCCGAAGGTCCACGCTTCGTGATCTACACGCTGCGGCGCGGTTGGCGGACGCGTTGGACCACGTCCAATTCTTCTCGCGCTCCCTTGTGGCCGGGGATGTCTCGGATGCGTTGGAGTTCGATCTTGCCACGGCGGTTGCATCGCTGGCCGGGACATCGAAACACGTCATGGTACAAGCCACCGATCCGGCGCATGTCGCCCCATTGGCTGAGCTTTGTTACGAAATCGCGGGCAGCGAGGCGACCTTCCGCGCGCGCCCGTTCCTCTCGCTCAACATAAACCACGCTGTGCCACCACTCCGATTTCACCGTGAAAGCGCCGAGGTGATGGCTGAGGCCGTTCGCCATGGCATTCCAGTCCATTGCAATGTCTTTGGGCAGCTTGGCGCATCAAGCCCCGTCACAATGGCCGGATCGGTCGCGCAGACACTGGCTGAAACCCTCGCGGGGCTCGCGTTCACGCATGGTCTTGACCCGAGCGCCCCACGCATCGCCGGACCTCGCCCGATGATCACGGATCTGCGCACGGGCGGCATGGCCGGCGGAGCAGGGGAACAATCAATGGCGACCGCCCTTGCCGTCCAAGTTCTTCGGCGCTGGGATTTGCCATGCTCGGTCATCGCCGGCGCGACGGACAGCAAATGTGTCGACTTTCAATCTGGCTACGAGAAAGCGCTGAGTGTATCGACCGCGGTTCAGGCGGGCGCGAACCTGATCACTCAAGCGGCTGGATCTCAGGCTGGATTGATGGCGGTAAGTTTCACGGCCATGGTCGCTGACAATGACATGCTGGGCGCTGTCATGCGCGCCAATACGTTGCCTGAAGTATCCGAAGAAACGCTGATGCTGGATGCAATTCGGGACGTGGTTCTGGGGGAAGGTCATTTTTTGGGCCGCCCTGAAACCTATGCCCGCATGCGAAGCGACTTCCTTTACCCCGAGGTCGCTGATCGCACGTCTCTGGAAGGATGGGCAGGTGCCAATTCTCAGGACATGGCGCGGCGCGCCACTAGTCGTTCGGATGAGATCCTGAAAGATCATTGGCCTGAACATATGCCCCGGACGTTGCGCGAGAGGCTTTCGATCCGGTTTCGCCTTGAACAGCGGGAGGACAGCTGCTGATGCGGATTGCCGTGATCGGAGCAGGGGCCATGGGCTCCATCTATGCTGCGCGGTTGGCTGAAGCCGGGCACGATGTGGCAGCCGTCGATACTTGGGCCGCTCACGTTGCAGCAATCAATTCGAATGGCCTGCGCGTTGAAGGCCCTGATGGCGAGATCCTGTCATGCCGGGTCCGCGCGGAGGAATCGCTTCACGACGTCGGAGCATGCGACCTCTACATCATCGCGACAAAAGCTTCTGGTGTCGCAGCAAGCGCTTTGGCCATCGCGGAAACGGCGCCAAAAGACGCCGTGGTTCTTACCATTCAGAATGGCCTCGGCGCGGGCGAACGCATTGCAGCGCACCTTCCTGAGCCGAACATCATGCTTGGTGTGGCCGAAGGCTTCGGTGCCTCAATGCGTGGCCCGGGTCATGCGCACCACACGTCCATGAAACAGATCGGCCTCGGCATGTTGGCTGGCAACAGTGACCGGCGATTGCAGGACGTGGCCGAGCTTTGGCGGTCGGGCGGCTTCTCAATTCGTGTCTACGAGGACATCAATCAGCTGATCTGGGAGAAACTCCTCTGCAACGTCGCGCTGTCCGGTCCCTGCACATATTTCGGATGCAACGTCGCAGACCTGATTGCTGACCCAACGCGTTGGGGGCTTGCGCTTGGCTGCATGCGAGAAGCATATGCCGTTGGTATCGCAGAGAATGTCACATTCTCTTTTGATGATCCTGAAGCCTATGTAACGGCCTTTGCGAAGCGGGTTGGATCGGCGAAACCGTCCATGCTGCAAGACCACGAAGCCAAGCGGTTGTCAGAGCTGGACGCCATCAACGGTGCAATCCCCCAATTGGGAAAGAAACACGCGATCGCAACGCCCCTCAACGACAGCGTGTGCGCGGAAATCCGTTCTCGGGAAGCCGAATTCATTCAGGCACGCTGAAGGCTGCCCGCGGCTTTGCACGCGCCGCCTTAGGCCTGCAAAAGCGGAAAAGATAGAACGACGGACAGCCCCCCGGCCGATGGCGCCAGATGCAAAGTGCCGCCATGGTTTTCCGCGACGCGGATCGCAATTGGCAAGCCGAGTCCGCTGCCTTGACCTGCATTGGCTTGGGCAAACCGCGAAAGCGCCAGCGCTTGGCTTTCTTCCGGAATGCCGACCCCGTCATCAGATATTGCAAGCACGGCTTTGCCACCGGTGCGGGTCAGAGACAGACCGATCTTGGAAAGCGTGGGTCCCCCGTGCGTCAGCGCGTTGTTCAGCAAGTTCAGGATGGCTTCTTCCAGCATCACCTTGTCTCCGAAGATCATGACAGGCTCTTCCGGCAGATCCAGCGTCACCGCGATATCGGAATGGTCTTTCAAGCGCTGATTTCGGAAGCGCTGAACCAAGGCGCTGCATAGTTCTGTGAGATCCTGCTCATCACCCGTCTGCTTGGTGTCGGCCCCTCGCGCGCGCTCAAACGACAGTAGCTGGTTTGTCAGATGTGCGGCCTCACGAGCGGCTTCAACCAGTTCCGAGCTTCGCTTCTTCGTGGCGATTTCATTCGGCGCATTTTCGACCGCTTCGGCCAAGGCGAGGACACCGGCGATAGGGTTTCGCAATTGGTGGGCGGCGTTCGAGATGAATTCGTCCTTTGAGCTGATCCTGCGTGACACCCTGTCCAGGAGCTCGTTCAGGGTGGCAACGATGCCTTTCGCCTCGGCCGGGACCGATCGGCGGATCGGCGTCAGGTCGCTTGCCGTGCGTCGCGCGATTGCGTCCTCAAGTTCCAACAAGGGCCGAAGGCCCAATCCGACGCCAAACCAGACGATGAAAGCCACGGACATCACAAGCAGGACAATCATCCCGACCGTACGGGCCAGCACTTCGCGGACGAACCCGTTACGCACTGACAGGTCTTGCCACACGGAAACAGTGAAGAGCCCGGTTATGCCGTCAACAGTTGTGGCGTCCTGAAATCGAAGAACCCGGACCGGACGCCCTTGATAGGTTGCATCGAAGTAAAGCGGCTCTGCGATGTCGCCGTCTGGACGTCGCGGTGGGGGCGGCGGCGTGGAGTACCCCGTCACAAAGACGCCGTCAGGCGCAAAGACGTGATAAAACAGCTCACCCCCGGATGTGTC
>CAZMKY010000423.1:0-7971 GCA_964566835.1 uncultured Rhodobacterales bacterium | reverse complement strand
AATGTTGGGTGATGCAAAGGTGAAAGCGCGGGCGAAATCGTCCGCCTTGAACGCCTCGAACTGGCTTTGGATCGTGTTCTCGATCGCAGGATCTGGCGACATACCCCCTTCTGCCCAAGCGCCGCCCGGCCCGAAAACGGCCACAGCCACCATCATCAAAAATCGCCTCATTCCGATCCTCCACAACCCTGTTCTCTCAAGGGATACGGTGGAAGCGCGCAATCAGTTTGAAATTTCGTCTGAACTCACTTGGCGAACAGTCCGGGGCGCGCACCGCCCCGGACCTCGCCTTAGCCCAGCTCGCCGGCCAAAGCCTTGTCGAGAAGCGCGATGGTCTCCTCCACACCATAAAGCGCGATGAACCCGCCAAACCGCGGCCCCTGGCTGGCCCCAAGCAGCACTTCGTAAAGTGCCTTGAACCAATCCCGCAGCGGATCGAATTCATGCGCCTTGCCAATGGCGAAGACCATCGACTGAAGCTCTTCCGCGTCCAATCCACCGTCCCATGCCGCAAGCTTGGCCCGCAGGTCTTCCATCGCCGCGCGTTCCTTGGCGTCCGGCGCGCGGAAGACGCGCGTGGGCTTCACGAAGTCGTTGAAATAACGCACCGCGTGACCGGCAGCTTGGTCCAGATCAGGATGGCTTTCGGCCGTGGCGCCTTCGGCATAGCGACCGATGAAACCCCAAAGCGTTTCCTTGTCTTCGGCACCAGACACGCTGGCGAGGTTCAGAAGCATCGCAAAGGGCACGATCAGCGTGCTTTCAGGCACGTCGCCTGCATGGATGTGCCAAACCGGATTGGCGGCCTGCTGCTCGGGCGTCTGGGTCGGATAGGCCCGCAGCTGCTGGTGATACTCATCCACCGCCTTCGGGATCACATCAAAGAACAGACGCTTCGCCGTCTTGGGCTTTTGGTACATGAAATAGCTGAGCGACTCAGTCGACGCATAGGTCAGCCACTCATCGATCGAAATGCCGTTGCCGGAAGACTTCGAGATCTTCTGCCCATGCTCGTCGAGGAACAGTTCATAGCTGAAATGCTCCGGCTTCTTGCCGCCCAGGATCTCGCAGATCCGGTCATAGATCGGCGTGTTCGTCGCGTGCTCTTTGCCGTACATCTCGAAATCGACGTCCAGCGCCGCCCAGCGCGCTCCGAAATCAGGCTTCCACTGCAACTTCACGTTCCCGCCCGTCACGGGCAAGGTCCACTCGCGCCCTTCCGTATCGTCAAACGTGATCGTGCCCTCTGTCGCGTCGACGTTCTTCATCGGCACGTAAAGGACGCGCCCCGTCTCGGGATGGATCGGCAGGAAGATCGAATAGGTCTCGGCCCGTTCTTCGCGAAGGCTTTTCAGCATGACGGCCATAAGGTCGTCATACCGCTCCGCCGCACGAAGCAGGATCTCGTCAAACTGACCAGAGCGGTAGAACTCGCGCGCCGAATAGAATTCGTACTCGAACCCGAAGGTATCAAGGAACCGACGCAGCATGGCGTTGTTGTGATGCCCGAAGCTTTCGAACTCGCCAAAGGGATCCGGGACGCTGGTCAAGGGCTTGTGCAAGTGCTCTTTCAGCATTTCCTGCTGGGGCACGTTGCCCGGCACTTTGCGCATACCGTCCAGATCGTCGGAAAAGCAGATCAAACGGGTCGGAATGTCCGAAATTGCTTCAAAGGCCCGGCGGATCATGGTGGTCCGCAGAACTTCACCGAAAGTGCCAATATGAGGCAGGCCAGACGGGCCGTAACCGGTCTCGAACAGGACATGATCCTTGCCAGCGGCTTCCACCCGTTTCAAAAGCCGGCGCGCCTCTTCAAAGGGCCAGGCCTTCGAGGTCATCGCAGCATCGCGAAACGTGGTCATCTGAGGATCTCCTGATTCCAAAACGGCCCCGATGCCATCTGCAGGGGTCCGAACCGCGCGTCTCCTATTGCGAGGCGCGGTCGGCGTCAATAAATTCCGATGATCCACGACCATTGAAAGACCTAAAACCATGCCCCCTACCGCCGCCGAGTTCATGCCCGAAGATGCTGTGGTTGCGCTTCTTGTCACGATCTCTGTCTCTGACGCCAAAGTCCGCACCGCCGAACTTCTGGCGATTGGCCGGATCGTCGACCATCTGCCCTTCTTCGGCACCTATGACGATGCCCGGATCAAGGAGGTTTCGAACATCGTGTTCGACCTGCTGGCGGAAGAAGACGGGTTGGACACCCTCTGGTCGATGGTCAAGGCCGCCCTGCCGGAACGCTTTTACGAGACGGCCTACGCAATGGCTTGCGATGTCGTGGCCTCTGACGGAATCGCGCGCGACAATGAGCTGAGGATGTTGGAAGAGATGCGCTACGAACTCGAGATCGACCGTCTCTCGGCGGCGGCGATCGAACGTGCCGCCCGCGTCCGGCACATGACGCCCTAACCCCTTTGATCAAAAAAGAACGGCCCCGCCGGGATGGCAGGACCGTGCTGTCTGATCGCAGATCGTCTTAGTTCGATGCGACGCGATCGTCTTCCGCGTCTTCTTCCGGCGACTGGATGTCGACGGTCGGAACGGTGACGGTCACTTCTTCTGTTCCGGTTTCAATGTCACCAACCTCGGCGTCGAATTCCGGCAGATTGCCACCTTCGACACTGACGTCCACGTCTGGCAGACGTGCCTCTTCTGTTTGGTCCACATCAATCATGTAAACGCCAAATGCGATTACGGCGACGGCGGCAATTGCGCCAAGTACAGCTGTGAGTTTCATGTCGTAACTCCTTTCGTTGCAAATACAATTTTTGAATGACCGGAAAGGTTCCAAAAATTTCTGAGGAACAATCTGGAGAGGCGACACGTTTCTTTGCCAAGTGTTAATCAGTGAAGGAGACGTCAAAATGGAATATGGAATTTTCGGACTTCTGGTCCTCGTTGCCGATATCTACGCGCTCTACAGCGTGCTGACGAGCAGCGCGTCGACCGGGTCCAAGATCCTCTGGTCGCTCATCATCCTGCTGCTGCCGGTCATCGGCTTCATCGCATGGCTGATCGCAGGTCCACGTTCGACCTCGGCGACTGTATAAAGCCAGTCCAACAGACGGCGAAGGGCGGCCAAATCGGCCGCCCTTTTCTTATGCCGGGATGCTGGCCCAGTACCTTAGAAGCTGCTTTTGCAACACACGGGCCCGCCGCGCATAGCTCCGCCCCCCATTCGGGCGGTCGCGCGACCCAAGAGGCACCGCATCACGCCGCGCCACGTCGGCACAGAAGATCGCAAAGGCGGCACGCCGCCCCGTGGACGTGTCGATATATCCCGCCAACGAATTTACGAAGTTCAACGTGCCCGTCTTGGCAAAGGCGGCCGCACCCGCAGGGGCCGGGTTCTTGTTGTCCAAGGCAAGGTTCACGGATTTCAGCAGTTGAGGCAGTTCCGTGTCCGCCCCGCCCTGCAAAATCTTCGACATGTCTTCTGCCGTCATCGCCGATCCGTAGCCCAGGCCGGAATGGTCGACAAAGCGTGGCCTTCCCACCCCGAAACGTGCAGCAGCCCAGCCGGACATGCGCGCGCCAGAAGACACCAGATTGGCCACCGGCACACCGTTTGAAAGGCTGGACCGCAGGCCTGTGACCTCTGCCGTCAGATTGGTTGAATATTTCAACATGCCACGCAGCACGGTCTGCAGCGCCGGCCCGGCCACCTCGGCCAGATCGCGCGCACCGCTCGGCGGCCCATCGGCCAGCTCCACGCTTGGAAGGCGCACGCCTTCTGCCTTGGCCAAGGCGCGGAAGACATCGCCCGCATACCGGGCAGGGTGCCTGACGGGCAGCCAACGCGCCCCTTCCTTGCCCAGCGCGCCCTCCGCGACGGTCCAGAAGTCCCGCGCATGGCCCGTGGCATGGACAAAGACGGGCGATTGTTCTTCAACGACTTGAACGCGGGCAACGGTCGTCTCTGGCGACGCTGTCACGCCTCGCGCCAAAAGCGAAGTGTCATAGCCGTCCCCTTCCCGCTTCCAGTTGAAGTGGACGCGGTTGAAATTCAGGTTCAAGCCACCGACGGCTGGGTTGTAGCCGGCTACATCCGGCTGTCCGGCGGCGATGCGGTCGACCTCGGGCAGTGCACCGCCCCAGACCAGAAAGCGCCCGCTGCAGGACGTCACGCCCGCGGCCTTCAGGGCCTTGGCCAGTTCCAGCAGACGGTCGGTATCCAGCGTCGGATCACCGTCCGAGATCAGGATCAGATCGCCTTCAATTCGACCGTTCGAAAGGCCCCCCGTGGTCAACAGCCGCGTTCGGAACGTGTGCCCGGCGCCCAGTCGTTCCAGACCATAAAGCGCCGTCACGGCCTTCAAGGTACTGGCCGGCGGCAGGGCAAGGTCCGCATCACGTGCGGCCAGAACCTCACCACTGTCCAAGTCCCTCAAAACAAACCCGATATCACCGCCAAGATTGGCCTTCGCAATAAAGCCCGCGGTGGGATCGCTTTGGAAAATGACGGGCGCGCCGCCCCTTGGGACCGGGCGGGGCGCGGTCAGTGGCGCATTGGCGAAGGTGGCCGTGCCGACACTGGCCAAGGCCCCGGCCAGCAATCCACGTCTGGAGATCCGATCGCTCATGGCATTCCTTATCCGGCGGTCACTGGTCACTTACAAGCCGTGCCGCGTTGACAAGTCCGCGACTGTGCTGGCCGGGACTCAACCCAAGACACAAGCTTCAGGTTCCACCGCCTTCACGACGCCATTCGCCGCGTGCCCGGATCGCGGTTGAAGAGATATTGCGCATGGGCACGTTAACAAAACACCATGCTGGTGGCTCGGCCTTGGCCAGGCGCTGCGCCTCGCGCCCTCTCAGACGGAAGCGCTCATATTGGGCGGCCGCCGGGGATATCCTTGCCGAAATACGCTGCCCCGGGCGGGCCAGAACGCCGATCGCTACGTTTTCCATGATCCAGCGCCAGTTGTCCCAGCGATGAAAGCTGGCCAGATTGTCCGCCCCCATGAGCCAGACAAACCGAACACCGGGATAGCGTGCCATAAGACCAGCCAGCGTTTCGGCCGTATAGCGGGTCCCCATTTGCGCTTCGAGATCCGTGATCTTGACCCGTGGGTGACGCATCAGGCTCCGCGCCGCCGTCATGCGCTTTTGCAAAGGGGCAGGCCCTTCCGTTTTCAATGGATTGCCCGGGCTGACCAGCCACCAGACCTGATCCAGACCAAAGCGCTTCAGGGCCTCGCGCGTGATGTGCGCATGGCCCTCGTGGGGCGGATCGAAGGACCCGCCCAGCAGACCGATGGTTTGACCGGTCCTTGCGCGCGGCCGTCTGCTCACACGTCCTCCGACGATTGCGCCCAGAGGTTCACCTCGGCAGAGGCCGCCGTCAGTTCGTCGATCTGGGACAATTCTGTGTCCGAGAAGTCGGTGTTGCCCAGCGCGGCAACGCAATCCTTGATCTGTTCCGGTTTAGATGCGCCGATCAGGGCGCTGGTCACGCGCCCACCACGCAACACCCAGGCCACCGCCATTTGCGCAAGACTTTGCCCGCGTGCTTCGGCTAGCGCGTTCAGCCCATTCAGCCGCGCCACCATGTCTTCCGTCAAAAGGCCATCATTCAACGACTTGCCTTGCGTCGCGCGACTGCCATCTGGCACGCCGCCCAGATACTTTCCCGTCAGCAAGCCCTGCGCCAACGGCGTAAAACAGATGGACCCTGCCCCGACCTCGTCCAGCGTATCCAGAAGGCCGTCACGCTCGATCCAGCGGTTCAGCATGTTGTAGCTCGGCTGATGAATGACGAACGGCGTGCCCAGGTCCTTCAGGATCGCCGCCGCCTGTCGTGTCCGGTCAGAATTGTAGGAACTGATGCCTACATAAAGCGCGCGGCCCGATCGCACGATGTGATCCAAGGCGCCCATCGTCTCTTCCAAGGGCGTCTCAGGGTCGAAGCGATGCGAATAGAAGATATCGACATAGTCGAGCCCCATGCGCTTCAGCGACTGGTCGCAGCTTGCGATCAGCATCTTGCGACTGCCCCACTCCCCGTACGGGCCCGGCCACATCTCGTAGCCTGCCTTGGACGAGATGATCAGCTCGTCTCGGTAGCCCTGAAAATCCGTTGCAAGGATCTGCCCAAAGGCTTCTTCCGCGCTGCCCGGCGGCGGGCCATAGTTGTTCGCAAGATCGAAATGCGTGATGCCGCAGTCGAATGCGGTCTGGCACAGGCTGCGCTTCAACTCATGCGGGGTGTCGCCACCAAAGTTGTGCCAAAGGCCCAAGCTGATGGCGGGCAATCTCAGACCGGACCGGCCCAGTCGCCTGTAATCCATCGTGTCATAGCGATCTGAGGCTGGGCGATAGCGGGGCGGAAACGTGCGCTTTGGTCGTGACATGGCGCGACATGGCCGGAGCGGGGCGCAAATGTCAAATACCGCCACTCAAGCGGCAGGGCACCTCAGAAAATTCACCAGAACACCGTCCCAACTTGCACCCGCATCGAATGGCTCCACCAAGGGTGGATCATCCGGAAAGAGAAACGCGGCCTGTCCATGCTGGATCATGTAGTCCGGGTGATATGCCGGTGGCCCAATCTGGCGCAGGTGATCGCAGGTGGCTTGATGCGCCGCCGCGCCTTCCCCGCCGAAGCGCTCTACAGCCGCCTGAAACGCGACTTCGTCATCATCCGACATGGCAAACGCGATGTTCTGGCCCAGAACGGCGACGGCCTGGTGCGCCGAGACATCGACGACCCGCTGCGCATCAAAGACGCCAAAAACCTGCATCACAACGAACGTTGCCATGGCGTTGTCGTAGTCCTCTTCCCTCAGGCATTGCTCGGATGCCGCGGCCAGGTCAGCCGCCGTCTGATCCGGCGCGACATCCGCCAATCTGATACACCCCAGTTCCTGTGTAGGCTCCAGATTTCCGTTGCTCAGAAGGTTGGTGACCTGCCCGAGAGCCATGGTCGACGACACCGCCAAAACCGCAGCCAAAGCCGTGATGCGTCTGTATCTCATCCCAGATCTTCCCTCAGCCCCTCAATGAATGCGCTGGCGTCCCGCGCATCGATATCTGCCTCTCGCACAAGCCAATCAAAGTGCTGGATCAGCGACTTCACTCGTTCCCCTTCGCGAAAGGCCAGGTAGAACCGCCCGATATAGATCACCGCTATGCGCGGCCCGAAACACGTCATGGGTGCGCTGAAGGCGCGCTTGGCATCAAACAGAAAAAGACGCAGTTGCGGATAGAGCGCTCCGCAGGTTTGGGCCAGATGCGCCAATTGCGCCCTGCGCGCTGCGTCTGACAATCCCTTGTAATACCCGCTGCCCTCGGCGAAGGCGGTCAGCTCGTGAATGGGCAGCGCAATCTCATAGTCCGACGCCCCGGACATCAGCCAGTCTGCCTCGTCCTGCATCGACGCTGTCTCGGGGTCAGGCGAATGGCCAAGGAAATGCGCGTATTCCCACGCCTTGACGTCTTCGGTCTTCAGCATGTCCGGCAAGGTCGCCGGCACATGGCGGATCTTGTAGCCCGCGGCCTCCCGGTGCCATTCGAGGATCTGGCTGTCGATGCTTTGGCGTTCGGCTTCGGTCATCTTCATGGCCGCCGCGACCAGATCCCCTGCCCGCTCCGGACGCTCGGACAAGCCAAGCAGCCAATCGGCGGACACACCCAGCACCTGAGCCGCGTCAGCGGCAAGGCCCGCGTTCGGCAATCGCGGCATGTCCGAGCCCAGCAATTGCCCTATGGTCGAGCGGTCGACGCCCGTCCGCCGCGCCAGTTCAGAGCGCGACAGCCCGTCCCGCTCCATCGCAGCGGCCAAGCGCACCCGGAAGGTCGCGGCCCTATCTCTTTTGTCGATCATCTCCAACTCTGTAGAGTAGATTCACCAACCGGGCAATTCTGCAGCGCATCTCCGGAATTCCGACACGCTGCGCCATCCGCTAAGACCCTCGGCATGGACACCCCCGCTCGCACTTTCACCAAAGCGCTGACTTGGCAGGC
>CAZMKY010000422.1:0-5471 GCA_964566835.1 uncultured Rhodobacterales bacterium | reverse complement strand
CGGGGTCGCCCGGCAAGAAGAATGGCAGGAGCTTTACTTTCCCTAACTTCATGATGCTGTAAGGCGTGAGTGGTGGCAGGAAGTTATCAACATCTGCATCGGGCAGCATCGACAAGGCGACCGAGTGGCATGAGTGCAAGTGCACAACGGCGCCGGCCGTTGAGCGAGTGTCGTAAAATGCTGAATGCAATGGCATTTCTTTGGTTGGCTTGTCGCCATCAATGAGAATGCCTTTTGCATCGAACCGGGACAATCGTCCCGGGTCCAGACGGCCAAAGCTGGTGCCTGTCGGTGAGACAAGCAAACCCCCGTCCTCAGTGCGCGCCGAGATGTTGCCCGTTGAGCCGCCAGTGAGACCGCGGTCGAACATTGATTTCGCGAGCAAGCAGATCATCTCGCGGAGTTTCGTTTCGTTCGTCATAGTGACGCCAATATGCGCTGAGCGTCGGTGAAGAAACCCTCTGCACCAAAATTACCAGACTTCAATGTTAATGCGACGTCATATCCATCTGATTGGCAGAATGTCCAAGGCACGCCCGGAGCGATCTCTTTTCCGATATCCAGCTGGGTAACCTGTAGTGCCTGTGTGACGGCGCCAGACGTTTCACCACCCGCCACGACAAATCGGCGTGCGCCCGCGTTTCGGGCTGCGACCGCCGCAGCGGCCAAAGCATTTTCAACCAATTCTCCGGCACGAGACGTGCCGAGTTTGGCTTGTGCGGCTTTGACGTCCGAAGGATCGGCGCTCGCAAAAACTAACGGCGCTTTGCTGAGGTCCTGAGCAGTGAGCCATTCGAGCGTGTGAGCGTGCCCGTTTTGCGCAAGTTCTAATGGATCGAGCCGAAGGCATGGAGCGCCGGTCGCAACATATGCAGCAACTTGCGCTCTCGTCATTTGCGAACACGAACCAGATAACAGAATAGTTTTGTCCGTGAGCGATGGTACAGTAACGCCCGGGGCATCTGCCGCGAGAAGGCCCTCCTTGACGTAGATGTGGGGCAGTGGCATCGCGACCGCGCTCCCTCCCGTCATAAGTTTCATGCCGCGACAAGCCTGAGCGATTATTGTCAGGTCGTCATTGGCAACGGCGTCGACCACCACATGCGCAACCTCGGCGTCTTCCAGCTCTTTTAGCCGCGCTGCCAGGGCGTCACTGCCTTGCGCGACCGTCAGTCTGTTGGCCAACCCTACGGGTTTTGTTACCTGTGGCTCCAAAAGGCGCATAAGGTTGCTGTCGCGCATGGGCGTCAGCGGATGATCTTTCATTGGGCTCTCCGCAAGCGGTTGTTCGCCTACAAAAAGGTTTCCCATAAAGATCGATCGCCCATTTTCCGGGAACGCCGGGCAATAGATTGTCTGAGGTGCTCCTAGCGTCTCCATCAGAGCTTCTGACACTGGGCCAATGTTGCCCTCCGCTGTGCTGTCGAAGGTCGAGCAATACTTCCAGAAGAACCGGGAAGCCCCCGCGTCCCGAAGCCATTGCAGCGCCGCCTTGGCTTCGGCGACGGCGTCCGCAACGGGCGCTGTGCGTGTCTTCAAGGCGATGACCTCAAATGGCGCGGGGTCGAACGGCGGTGTATCGGGAATACCGATGCGCAGGCTTACACGTGCGCCCGATCTGGCCAGAAGGCCGGCCAGATCTGTCGCGCCGGTGAAATCATCCGCAATACATCCAAGTAACGTTGTCACCCTGTGTTCCTTTGCACTTCTGTTGTCTGTCGCAAGTTCAAATTGTTTACGTAAACAATTGGCTATATGCATAATGATTACGTAAACATATGTCAAAGACGGAGGCGCAGCACTTGGGATCCAGAAAAACAGCAGGAAAGGCCGGGCGTCCAACGATGCACGATGTCGCCGCCTTGGCAGCCGTTAGCCAGATGACGGTCAGTCGTGTTCTGCGGAACGAAGGCCACATCTCTCAACATGTGAAGGAGCGTGTCGAGGCGGCTGTGGCGAAGCTGGGCTATATCCACAATCGTATGGCGTCTGTTCAGCGCGGGATGGAAAACCCGATGATCGGTGTTGTTCTGCCAACCCTGAACAGTGCCGTCTTCGTCGAAGTTCTGGCGGGGATCAATGACACCTTGTCCAAGCACAACATGCGGCCTGTTTTCGGTGTGTCCGAATACTCGGAGGTGCGGGAAGAGCAATTGGTCCGCGATATGCTCTCGTGGCAGCCCTGTGGCCTGATCCTATCGGGCACCGAACATACCGAGCATTTGCGAAGGGCCATCGCGCAATCCGATGTCCGTGTGGCCGAGATCATGGACGTCGATGGCAACGCGATGGCCACCGCCATCGGGATTTCGCACGACAAGGCCGGGCAGGTGATGGCAGAGCATCTTTTGTCCAAAGGGTATCGTCGCGTGGCCTATCTGGGGAGTCAGGGCGGAGCTGATCTTCGGGCATCAAAGCGGTTTGCAGCCTTTCAGAAGCGTTTTGAAGACGGCGGCGGTGCGGTCATTCATCGGGACATTGCGGATGGTCCATCCTCAATGCTGCTCGGGCGCGAGATGACAGAACGCTGCCTGACTGAAGCCGTCGATCCCGATGCGATCTACTGTTCAAATGACGACCTTGCCGCGGGTGGGCTGATGCATTGTCTGAGTAACGGGATAAGCGTTCCAAATGACATCGCAATTGCTGGATTCAACGATCTTCCGTTTCTGAAAGCGCTGCCAAAGCGCATCACTACGACCCGCACCCCACGTTACGACATGGGGGTTCGCGCGGCTGATTTCGTCGCGCGTGAGCAAGACGCGCACCCCACGTTGACCGAGTTGCCGACAGAGCTTGTGATCGGCGAAACTACTTAGAGTCAGAGTCGTTTCTTTCAGACCTCGGAGACCGGAAATGACATATTTGCATATGCCTATGTTTCTCGAAGTTTGACCAAAGTGCCCGTTTCAACGAACGCCTCATTTGCTGAAAGATCGTCTTAACCTTCTGTTAATACGAAAAAAAGATCCAGAGTTCCGTAGCGGAACTTGGCCGGGCAGTCTTGAACGGTTTGTCGCCAAAACGCGCATAATACGTCGCCGGGGTGCCACGATGCTGCCCCGAAGGAGGGGCACAAAGGACTTCTGAAAGACGTGTAACAAGGAACCGTGACCAGTGACGCTCTGGGTACGCAAATGGTTGGAAGATCCAAGGCTCTGGCTGTCGGTCGGCGCCGTCTGCTTCGTTGTAAGCTTTCTGCTTGGATATCATCAGGCACAAGTCGTGGCGGATCAGGCTTTGGCCGTACGTTCCGCACCGCCGCCAACCGTGACCATTCAGGATGTTCCCAAGGTTCGCGACGCCAGCCTGACACGCGAAATACGCATTCTTGCTGAAACAGATATCGGCGCGCCTGTGTCCGTGGATGTCACCCGCGCCGATGGTTCGGTTGAACTTGCGGTTTTCTATCCCCTTTACCCTGTCAGCCGCGCCGGGCGTGATGCACTTCTGAGCGCTGAGGGCGCTTTGCCGCGCCCCCAGCCGCGGCCCTACAATCTTGGCGCAGGACGTCCTCCGGCGCTGGGCATTGCTGTGTTCTTTGCCAAATCCGCCGACGCGGCGAAGGCTGCCGCCGACCAAAGCTTTGGCGCTGGGCTTGGCGGCGGTCGGTTTGGTCGTGTCGTGGAGATCAAAGGCGCCGAAGTCACGCCGGGTGATCTGGAATTGGTCGCCAAGGGCGCCATCGCCGCCCGTGGCGGAACGTTGGCTTCGGAGTTTCTGTCGGTGAAGCCCTTCACCAAAAGCCGGATGGAAGCTGTTGCCCTGCCAGAGTTGTCGCCATGGCACGGTGTTCTTCAGTGGGTCGCCGTGCTGTCAGGCGTCGCAGCGATCTACTTCTCTTTGCGTCCGCACATTCCGGCGCGTCGTCGTCGCCGCAAATCCCGTCAGCCGGATGAAGCGCCACAGGTGACCCTGCACCGCACGTTCTCGCCGATCGCGACGCAGGATGAAATCCACGATGCAGAAGAAGCCGCCCGCGCAAGAGCGCACGTGGCACATCCCGTCATGCGCATGTTGGATGCAGCGTTTCAGGAGACCAAAGGTGCCTTGGTCTCGCGGATCAGAAGTCGACAGTCACGCCGGGTAGATTGAGCGTCTTTACGAGCTCCCGCAATTCCTGACGCGCGGCGACGTTGGACAGGTTCAAGTTGCCGACGCCAATGTCTTTAAGGTCAAGAAGCGTCAGACCCCGCGGGAAGAGTTCGCGGAAAATCACACGCTCTGAAAAGCCCGGCGCCACACGGAACCCGATCCGCTTGGAAAGTTTGGCCACCGCGTCTGCCATCTTGCGCTTGTTGTGCATGGCCTGCGCACCAACGCGGTTCCGGACGACCACCCAGTCGATTGGCTGAAGTCCGGCTTGCGCGCGAAGCTGACGGGCGTTCCAGACCATCTCGGAATAGACGGATGGACCTTTGATCCGGTTTGTCTCTGGATCGATCCGCGCCAGAAGGTCGAAGTCGATGAAGCTGTCGTTCAAGGGTGTCACAAGCGTGTCGGCCAGCGAATGGCCAACTTGGCTGAGGCGCGTATGCGATCCGGGGCAGTCGATCAGGATGAAATCGACCTCTCTCTCCATCCCGGTGACGCCAGCCGAGAGGCGCTGATCGTAGATATTTTCGCCCGGCCCAATGCTGTCGGGTGAAATCTCGGGAAGGTCCCAATAGAGAGGGATCGGCAGATCGATGCCGTTTTTTTCGACAAACTGACGGCGGTTCTCGATATAGCGCCCGAAGCTCTTTTGTCTGAGGTCCAGATCAAGGGCGCCGATGCGGTGACCCATTCGGGCCAATGCCGTCGCAATATGCATGGACACGGTCGATTTACCCGCGCCCCCTTTCTCGTTGCCGACGACGATAATATGCGCCACGCGACTGCCCCATCTTTTGCGCCTGAACGGCCGCTTGTCATTGCGTGGGACTATACCGTCAGGCGCTTCTGGTTGAAAGCGCCTGACGCGTGAATTGGTGTCAGTGCGACTTCAGGTAAGCGGCAAGGATCTGGCGTGCGGCTTCCAGATCACTGGTCTCGATCATCTCGGTGACAGTGTGGATGTAGCGGGTGCCCACGGTGATACCGATGGCACGCGCGCCGGAGGCCGCCTGTTGTGCCGCCGCACCGTCCTGGCCGCCGGACCGCAGCATGGTGCGCTGGTATGCAATGCCCTCCTTCTCGGCGAGCGCCGCAAATTCCTCGACCAGCCCACGGTCGGCAATGAAGCTACCGTCGCGGATGTGCAGACCAAAGCCGTCCCCTTGGACGGTCGTCCGATCCTGTTCCGGGACGCCCGGCGTGTCGCAGGACAGCGTCACGTCGATCCCGATGCCGATATCCGGTTGAATACGGTGCGAAGCGGTCCGCGCGCCTCTGAGGCCCACTTCTTCCTGCGTGGTGAAGGCGACGACGATCCTGTGTTCATGCTTGGCGTCGCCAAGCGCACGCAACGCCTCAATACCCAGCCAGCACGC
>CAZMKY010000421.1:0-11158 GCA_964566835.1 uncultured Rhodobacterales bacterium | reverse complement strand
ACCTATGTCTCGCTTTGCCGCCGCCATTGGCGCGAGGCGGTCGGCGACCGCCCCATGAGCGCTGATTGATCAGTCGGCCACGAAGCCGCCTTCGAGGTTGCTGAGAACATCGTCTTCGAAGACCTGACTGACGAGCATCTGCGCCACGATGGCCTCGGCGTTGGGGCCGCGAAAATCGCCGCCGATAACGCCCTGTTGTTCGATATCCACGCCACCCGCGGAAAGGGTGCCGGTCACCGCGCCGCCGAATTCGTTGCCGATGATGTCTATGTCGTTGAATTCCATGGAGCCTTCGATGGCCAGATCGCCTGAGTTGCGAAAGTTCGTGATGGAGCCATCCATTGTCCCCGTACCAAAATTGGCAGTTGCTGAGGCTGTCGCGAAAAAGTCCGCATCCTCGGGGGTCATTGGGTTCGGACCGTCGGCGTCCCAGAAGACTGCCTGACCAGCATAGGTCGCGGTGTCCTCTGTCGGCATATCCTCGATCGGGGTTGGGCCAAGCGGCTCGACTTCCAACTGTGTCGCCTCTAGTCCCGCGATAATCGAAGCCTTCGTCGGCGCGCCTGCGCCACCACATGCGGTCAGAACCATGGCACTTCCAAGTACCGCACAAACTCCAAACGTTTTCATCACTGTCCTCTGTAATTCATTGTGCCCGCCATCCGGGCTGGAGTGCGATACAGAGAAGACGTGCCTGCGCAAAGACAGGACTGCGCAGGATGATCAGGCAAAAATGCAGGATTCGCCGTGCGTTATGCGTCAGTGCATCCGCTGTCCGTTGGCGACCTTTTGATCGGGCGCCAAAAGCACGATTCCGCCCGCGTCATCCGAGACGCCGAGGACAAGAACTTCAGACATGACGGGACCAATCTGGCGCGGCGGGAAGTTGACGACCGCCATCACCTGACGTCCGACGAGGGCTTCAGGTGTGTAATGAGCGGTGATCTGTGCCGACGACTTTTTCTCGCCGATCTCGTCGCCGAAATCGATCCAGAGCTTGATCGCCGGCTTGCGCGCCTCCGGGAAGGGTTCGGCGCGGGTTACGGTGCCGACGCGAATATCGACAGCCAGAAAATCCTCGAACGAAATCGTCATTTGCGAAGCTCCCGACTGCGGTCAGCGGCGGCCTTGACGGCCCGCTCTAACAGCGATGGAAAGCCGTCGTCCTTGTTCATCAAGACACCAAGCGCGGCTTCGGTGGTGCCCTTCGGGCTGGTGACGTTGACGCGAAGCTGGCTTGCGCTTTCATCTGCAGCTTTCGCCAGCGCGCCCGCACCTGCAACGGTTTCCGTCGCCAGCTTGGTGGCAAGGTCTTCCGGCAACCCTTCGGCAATGCCTGCGGCGGTCATGGTTTCAATCAGGTGGAACACATAGGCAGGACCCGAACCGGAAACAGCGGTGACCGCATCCATCTGATCTTCGGTGTCGAGGCGCACGACAGTGCCCACCGCCGACAAAAGACCTTCAGCCAAATCCAGATGTCCGGCGTTGGTGACTGCATTGCCGATGATGGCGGTTATGCCCTGTCCGATGGCCGACGGTGTGTTGGGCATGGCACGGATGACAGGCGTCTCGGCCCCGAACGTCGCCTCAAAACGGGAAATTGGTGTCCCCGCGGCCACCGAGATGACCAGCGTGTTCGCCCCGATCTTGGGCAAAGTCGGAAGTGCTTCGTCCATCATCTGTGGCTTCACGGCAATCAGAAGGACGGCCGGTTCATCGGGCGTTCCGCTGTTGACGTTCACGCCACGGTCCTGAAGCCAATCGCCGGGATATGGGTCCAGCACCGTCACGGCGCCCGGCGATACGCCATGGGCCAGCCAGCCCTCCAGCATTGCGCCCCCCATTTTGCCACATCCCAAGAGGACGAGGCCGCGATTCTCGATATCGGTCAGATCAGTCATAGTCCCTCAATAGAAAAAACCGGGCCGCATCGCGACCCGGTTTTTCGGTGTCGCGCTGCGGGTTCGATCCTTGGGGGGGATGAACGAACCCGCGGCGCGATACACCCTTAGGCGATCAGGCCCGCCCGTAAGCTTCCGCGATGGCAATTTGCATCGCTTCTGCCGGGCTCTGATCGCCCCATGCCACCAGTTGAAACGCCGGATAGAACCGCTCCGCCGACAAGACCGCAGCGCGGATCATGGTGTCGATCTGCTCGGCACAGGCCATCTGTTCACCTGCGAGAACCAGGCCATAGCGCCAGACCATGAGCTTTTGGGCGTGCCAGTATGCGAAGGCACCGGCCCAGCACATGTCGTTGGTTGCGTTCAGCGTTTCGTAGAGATCGGGCAGTCGCTCTTCCGGCGGCTCCATCTCAAAGGTGCAAATCAGGCGGAGGGTTTCGTCCTGCGCCGACCAGGCCAAGGTGATCGAGTACGTGCGCCACTGGCCTTCAACAGCCATAGCGATCTGGTCATCAGCGACCCTGTCAAAGTCCCAAGCGTGATGCTCGGCAAGGTGTTCGACGATATCAATCGGATGGAGTTCATCTGTTGCGAAATACTGCTCTGAAAGCGACATGCGCGGCCTCGCTCGATTGCGCTCTGTGAGCGTCTAATGACCCACTAGAGCTTGGTGCCTGCTCAAGGTCCGGTGAATAACGGTCACCGTCCTTACTAGATATGGTGGGGTATGAAGGACTCCCTGTAAAGGTAAAATTTCGGATTTTTCATGCCGCCGGTCTCTGCACAGAAATTCGCAGTGCTTCGATGAAGCGACGCGTTTTGAGCGGGCGATAGGCACGCGACGGTGTCAGGATCCAGGCGGCTGTCGTCATGCCTCCGACGCCGCCTTGCCAGTCCGGGAACAGATCAAACAGCCGTCCGGCCTCCAGATCTTCGCGGATCAACCAGTCCGCCAAGAGCGAGGGGCCCTGCCCCATCAGGACGTATTGGCGAAGTGCGCTGGCGCCGAGAATCTGTAAGCGCCCCGATATGCGCACATCGACCACCGTCCCGTCTTTTTCAAATTGCCACGCATCACGGAAACCCGGCAGCGCAAAGCACGGGCAATCGACGCCGGTCAGGTCGGAGGGATGCTTGACCGGGTGGGCGCCCACCCACGCTGGCGACGCAACACAAAGATAATGTGTGTCCATCAACTTGCTGATCTGGGTGTCTGGCGGTGCGTCGCGGGACAAGCGGATCGCGACATCAGTCTGGGTGGCCAAAAGATCGACGGGCAGATCGCTGAGAGACAGTTCGACTTCAATGTCCGGGTTGGTGTCCAGAAAGGCGGGCAGCATCGGCAGAATGCAAGCTTCGCCGAAGGCGGTCGAGGCCGCGACACGCAAACGGCCCTTCGGAGATTGGGCAAGATCCCTGACAGAGGTCGTCGCCTCTTCCAGATCGTCGAGCAGGGGCGCGACGCGGTCGTGAAAGGCTTGGCCTGCCTCGGTCACAGCCACTTTGCGCGTGGAGCGTTCGAACAGGCGGACGGACAGCGTGCGTTCCAACGTGGCGACACCGCGACTGACTTGCGAGGGGTCAATCTCCAACCGACGTGCTGCCCCGGCAAAACTGCCGGCGCGAACGACGTCCCGGAAAATGCGCAATAGTTCGGTATCCATTCATGCTATTATTGCATGAATATAGTGTGTAAAGAAAGCTTTTACTGCGAAACTCTCATTAGTATCTGAGATCCAGACATCGACTGGAGACTTGGATATGAAGATTGCTTTCTTGGGCTTGGGCGCAATGGGCAGCCGTATGGCGCCGCATATTGCTGAGGGCGGCCACGACGTCGTGGTTTGGAACCGTTCTCCCACACGTGCTGCCGCGCTTGGGCTGCCCATGGCGGAAACACCTGCGGACGCTGCCCGCACCGCGGACATCGTCATCGCGATGGTGACAGACGACAGGGCGTCCACAACGGTTTGGCTTGGACAGGACGGTGCCCTGGCGGGAATGCGTCCCGGCGCCCTCGCCGTCGAGATGAGCACGGTCTCGCCCGACCAGATTGAAAAGCTGGCGACAGCGGCCGCCGCGCGAAACATCGACCTTCTGGACGCACCGGTTGCCGGTTCGCGTCCACAGGCCGAAGCGCAAGCCTTGTCTATTCTCGTCGGCGGCACCGACGCGGGGTTTGGCACATTTGAGCCAGTTGCAAAGACGATGGGCAAGGCGGTCGTGCATGTCGGAGAACAGGGACAAGGCATCGCACTCAAAATGCTGGTCAACGCGATGCTGGCGCTTCAGACTGCAGGACTGGCAGACATCCTGAAGGTGGGGGAGACTCTTGGCCTCGACAAAGCGCGCGCCATGGACCTTCTGGAACCGACACCGATCCTCAGTCCTGCAGCAGCGTTCGTAGGACGCCAGATCGCAAGCGGATCACATGACCCGATGTTCACGGTCGACCTGCTGAGCAAGGATCTGAGCTACACGCTGGACGGGCAGGATGCGCCAGTTCTTTCGGCTGTCGCGGACGCGTTTCACCGCGCGCAGGCAAACGGTCATGGCGACCGCCACATCACTGCCGTTGCGCTATCATGAAGAAGGGCAAGGGCATCTTTACGATGCCCTGAGCCGCCGTCAGTCCTTGGCGGCGGCTTCAAGCGCGTCCAGGCGCGCCTTGAGCGTTGCGTTCTCTTCGCGGGCCTTTTGCGCCATGGCGCGCACCGCATCGAATTCTTCGCGCGTGACGAAATCACGATCGGCGAGCCAGCGGTCGATCATACCGCTCATCGCGGTTTCAGCTTCGTCCTTCGCACCCTGCGCGACGCCCATCGCGTTGGTCATCAACTGCGAGATATCATCAAAGATCTTGTTGCGGGTCTGCATGGGACACCTCCGGGAAAACGCACTGCTTTCTATATGGTCGCTTCAAGCCTGACCGCAAGGTTGACGTCGTCGCAGGGCTTTGCGACGAGAGGCGCATGATCGCAGCAATCCCCTTTCCCGCCTTGTCGCCCGAGATCTTCTCGATCGACATCGGACCGATCCAATTTGCGCTAAGGTGGTATGCCCTCGCTTACATCGCGGGCATTGTCATAGGCTGGATGCTGATCGCCAGAGCGCTGCGTCGACCAGAGCTATGGCCGATGGACAAGGCACCGATGTCGAAAGAGCAGCTGGACGACCTGCTGACATGGGCCATCATCGGCATCATCCTGGGCGGACGGCTGGGGTACGTGTTGTTCTATCGGCCTGATTACTACGTTCAGAATCCCGGTGAAATCCTGAAGATCTGGGAAGGCGGCATGGCCTTTCACGGCGGATTCCTGGGAGTTGTCGTCGCCGCCGCGATCTGGGCGCGGAGAAATGGCGTTCCGATGCTGCAGCTGGCAGACGCCCTTGCCCTTGCCGCGCCTGCCGGGCTGCTCTTGGGGCGGATATCGAACTTCATCAACGCAGAGCTTTGGGGGCGGCCGACTGACGTACCTTGGGGCGTAATCTTTCCCGGCGAAGCCGCGCAGTTTTGTCCCGGCGTCGAAGGACTATGTGCCCGCCATCCATCGCAGCTTTACGAGGCCGGGCTGGAAGGTCTGTTGCTGGGGGGCGCGCTGATCTTTCTGATCTTCTTCCGGAACTGGTTGAAGCGACCCGGGGCGTCTTTGGGCTTGTTCCTTGCAGGCTACGGGGCCGCGCGGATGTTCGTCGAAATCTTTCGTCAGGCCGATGCGCAATTCATCGCCGCCGGCAATCCACGCGGCGTGGTCTTCGGTCCGGTCGACTATGGTTTGAGCATGGGGCAGCTTTTGTCGTTGCCGATGCTTCTTCTTGGCCTGTTCTTTCTCGTTCGGGCGTTTCGTCGCCCGGCCAACCCGTCTTGACCAAGCTGCGGGATATCCTTGTCCGGCGCATCGGGCTGACCGGGCCGATCAGCATTGCAGAATTCATGCTGGAGGCGCTGAGCCATCCCGATCATGGCTACTACACCACGCGCGACCCTTTGGGCGCGGCGGGTGATTTCATCACGGCACCTGATATCAGCCAGATGTTCGGAGAATTGGTTGGCCTTGCGCTGGCCCAGGCCTGGATTGAGCAGGGACGCCCAGCGCCATTCCATCTTGTGGAGCTTGGCCCAGGACGGGGCACGCTCATGGCCGATCTTTTGCGGGCCACGGCAAAGATCCCGGGGTTTCACGATGCTGCAAAAATTCATCTGGTCGAAGTTTCACCGCCACTGCGCAGAGCACAGTCGGATGCGATCAAACACGATCTGACACATCACGACAGCCTCGACAGTGTCCCTGAGGGCCCGCTTTTCCTTATCGCCAACGAATTCTTTGATGCGCTGCCCGTGCGTCAGTTCCTGCGCGACGGCCCGGGCTGGCGGGAACGTGTGATCGGCGCGAGTGATGGCGCGCTGAGCTTCGGGCTGACCGAGCCGGCGCCGGTGGCAGGATTGGAGGCGCTTTTGGACACGACACCGGTTGGCACGTTGGTCCAGAAATCGACGCCCTCGAACGCGATAGCGGCCGAGATCGGGCGACGGATTACGGTTGCGGGCGGACTTGCGCTGATCATCGACTATGGCGCAGCTCAGCTTGAGGGGGACACCCTGCAAGCGGTCAAGGGCCATGAGAAAACAGATGTCCTTGCGGCCCCCGGCGACGCAGATGTGACAGCCCATGTTGATTTCGGGGCCTTGGCGCGCGCTGCCGCACCCGCGGCCGCCAGCGGTCCCGTGCCACAAGGCGTGTGGCTGGAACGCCTTGGGATCACTCCGCGGGCACAGGCCCTTGCGGCTGGCTTGGGCAAAGACGCGCTGGCAGATCATATCGCCGCACATCGCCGCTTGACCCACCCAGACGAAATGGGAACTTTGTTCAAGGTCATGGCGCTGCATCAGTCTTCATACACACCCCTTTCCGGAGCCTTCGCGTGACGCTTGAGATCATCACGTCAGACGCGCTCCAACCCATGCGCCACGGGTTCTTCACCCGGAAGGGCGGCGCATCGAGCGGGATATTTGCCGGACTGAATTGCGGCTTTGGGTCGTCGGACCAGAAGGAAGCTGTCACTATCAATCGTGGTCGCGTCGCCGAGGCGATGGAGACCGGCGCAGATGGTCTGGCTACGGTGCATCAAGTGCATTCGGCGACCGTTCTGGTGTCCTCTGCCCCGGGCGACGTCAGCAATGAGAAGGCTGACGGCATTGTCACAGCGACGCCCGGCGTCGTGCTGTCCATTCTGACAGCGGATTGCCAACCCGTTCTCTTTGCGGACCAGAAAGCCGGCGTCGTAGGAGCCGCACATGCCGGCTGGCGGGGCGCGTTGGACGGCGTCCTTGATGCAACGGTCGACGCCATGGTCACGCTTGGTGCCACACGCAGCGGGATCACCGCGGTGATCGGTCCTTCCATCAGCCAGATGGCTTACGAGGTGGGTCCGGAGTTCGTCGAACGCTTCATGGACGAAGACGCCGAGGTTGGGCGCTTCTTTGCAGGCGGTCAAGGCGACCGAGCGCATTTCGACCTTCCGGGATACGGGCTCTACCGACTGCGCGAAGCCGGTGTCGGACATGCGGAATGGACGCGCCACTGCACCTATTCCGACCCGGATCGCTTCTTTTCCTATCGCCGCAGCGTTCACGAAAAAGAGGCGGATTATGGACGCCTGATTTCGTCAATCCGGCTCTGAAGACGCCACGTTTCCGACCAATTCAGGCGTTCGATCAAGCCTAACCCGCTGTAAATCAACACTCTGACACCGTGTGAGTGGCTTGGCATCCGTTACCAAAAATGGGTCCCGAAATGTCCAATAGCCGCCATGCGCCAGCCCCATTGCACCTTCAGATTAAGGAAACTGAACAGTGTATGGAGTAGATCAATGTCCAAAACGCCACGTTGGCTGAAATCGGCCATCAAAGCCGCCGAGAAACCCCTTCCGATCACGCCTCTCGGGCGTCTTTCTCGCGCCGCAGCTTAAGCCGCCAATGATCTCCTCTGCTTGTATTAACCAGTGAAAGAATTGCCATGAATGTTCAACGCGCCACCTCTGGCCCTTCCCCTCTTCTTGACGGTGCCGTCGCAATCCCACGCCCGTGGGTCGTTCGCCCGAACCGCAAAGCTCCTGCGCCTGCCCCCCGCCCGCAGGCCACATTGGCCCGGCGCTTTGAAATCGAATATGCAGCCGGTCGCGGCATCGAAGATGCCTCGATGGTGGCGCCCGCCCTGCCCGTTTTTGAAGAAGCTTTCGGCGCCTTCACACATGGCATCCTGATCCAGACGATCGATGGTCCGATTGCCGTCGAAGACCTTGTGCCCGGCATGATGCTGGAGACGGTATCTGGCACGCCGACGCCGCTACTTTGGAAAGGCGCCATCACGCTGGTCCCGGGTGCTCCGTCGATGTCCGAAACACCGGACCGGCTATACCGCGTGACCGCAGATTCGCTCGGCCTTGGTCGACCGACGCAAGACCAGATCTTTGGTCCTCACGCGCGGCGACTGAACACGGATCCGAAGATCCGCAGCGCCATCGGTACGGACGCCGCCTTGATGAAGATTTCGGAACTTGCAGCTTTCGGTGAAGCCATCGAGGTGACGCCGGTTTCGGCGACGCGCGTCTATCACCTTGCCTGTGAACAGCACGAGACGATCTTTGCGGCAGGCCTTCCCGTTGAGACGTATCACCCCGGCCCTGATGCCGTGCTGAGCATGTCGGACGAGATGATGCGGACGTTCCTTGGCTTCTTCCCGCACCTGTCGACGATCCGTGACTTCGGTCGCCTTGCGGCACCGCGGATGTCGGCGGACGAGCTTTACCTTTAAGCGAGCTGCGCCAGACGTTCTTCCAGAACATCGAAGGGGACGCCGGGGTCATCCTTGGCGCCCCGAATGACCAGTGACGTCTTTACGCTCGCCACGTTTGGCGCAGCGGTCAGTTCTTCCGTCAGGAAGCGCTGGAAACTGGACAGGTCCGGGGCCACGCATTTCAGGATGAAATCCACTTCGCCGTTCAGCATGTGGCACTCCCGGACCAGCGGCCATCCCCGACAGCGTTCTTCGAAGGCAGAGAGGTCCACTTCGGCCTGGCTTTGCAAACCGACCATTGCAAAGACCTGAACTTCGAAGCCCAGGGCACGGGCATCGACGGCAGCATGGTAGCCTTGAATAAGGCCCGCCTCTTCCAAGGCGCGCACACGACGCAAGCACGGCGGCGCAGAGATTCCAACGCGACTGGCAAGCTCTACGTTGGTCATGCGGCCATCGGCCTGCAACTCTGACAGGATTTTCCGGTCAATCTCGTCAAGTTTGTTGGCCGCCACGCGGATCCCCCCGATTTGTTTTCCGAACCTTATGTATTGAACGCGCTACGCGCAACTTTGTTTCACCAAGGCGCAACATAATTATCGTGATCCACGCCCTCTTTCGGCTGCTGCCGCATGGGTCTATATCGGTTCGACCATCGCAGTCCTCGGGGGAACAATCATGAGCGAGACCAAGCATACCCGCGTGTTGATCATCGGATCTGGCCCGGCCGGATATACCGCTGCCGTCTATGCCAGCCGCGCCATGCTGGACCCGCTTCTTGTCCAAGGCATTCAGCCCGGCGGACAGCTGACGATCACGACCGAAGTCGAAAACTGGCCGGGCGATATCGAAGTTCAGGGACCTGATCTGATGGTCCGCATGGAGGCTCATGCGCGCAGTGTCGGGACAAATATCGTCTCGGACCACATCCAATCGCTGGACCTGTCCAAACGCCCCTTCACGGCGCATGGGGACAGCGGCACCACGTACACGGCCGACGCGGTCATCCTTGCGACCGGAGCGCAGGCCAAGTGGCTTGGCATGCCGTCGGAGGAACATTTCAAGGGGTTTGGCGTCTCGGCCTGCGCGACCTGTGACGGTTTCTTCTATCGCGGCGCGGATGTTGCTGTCGTTGGGGGCGGCAACACCGCCGTGGAAGAGGCGTTGTTCCTGACAAATTTTGCCAACAAGGTGACCCTGATTCATCGCCGCGACGAGCTGCGCGCCGAGAAGATCCTGCAGAAGCGTCTGTTCGCCAATCCGAAGGTCGAGGTGATCTGGGATCACGAGATCGATGAGGTGCTGGGCGCGGACAATCCGCGCGGCGTCGAGGCGCTGCGCCTGAAGCACACCAAGACGGGCGAAACGCAAGAGATCGCGGTCAAAGGCTTCTTCGTCGCCATCGGCCATGCACCGGCCTCTGAACTGGTGAAGGATTCGCTTGAGCTTCACAGCGGCGGCTACGTCGTCACCAAGCCCGACTCCACAGCGACGTCCATTCCGGGTGTCTTTGCCGCTGGCGACATCACTGATCACGTCTATCGTCAGGCTGTGACCAGCGCGGGCATGGGCTGCATGGCAGCCCTGGAGGCTGAACGCTTTCTCGCGGAAGCCGAAGACAGCGATGTCGAGGCCGACACCACTGCACCATTGGGCTATGGCGCGCCCGTCGACGCGGCAGAATAGGCCTGCGGCCTCTCTGCAACGCCTTCTGACAGCACCCGCCTAAATGCGCGAAATTTGACGCATCCTGTTGCGCTGTCGTATCGAATCTGATGTTTGTTCACTCATGAACAAACATTCAGCCAATCAGTCGGGCTCCTTGGATGATGACGTGATCTTTCGCGTTCTTCGTCAACTGGACCATGCACCCGACGCGCCGCAACGCGACACCGCGGCGGCGATCGGGATCAGCCTTGGGCGGCTGAATGCTTTGCTTAGAACACTGAAGACACTCGGCCTGATCGAAACTCCGGCGCAGAACAACCCGGATAAGCGCAGGCGTGTTGGCTATGCCCTGACAGTGAAAGGCGCGGCCAAGAAAGCCGACCTTGCCGACAGGTTCCTTCAGCGAAAGCTGGACGAATACAACGCCCTCCATGCCGAGATCACGGGGACGTCTTCCCCACTGCGACACACAAGGAACAGGACCCTTTCCATGCAGTATCCGAACCACGCACCAATCCCCGAACTCTACGTCTCTTACGAGTCGGCGCAGAAGCTGAAGGTTGAAGCGGGCGACTTGCCAAGCTGGGACCTGAATCCGCGCCAGATCTGTGATCTGGAGCTATTGATGAACGGGGGCTTCAACCCCTTGAAGGGTTTCCTGGGCAAAGACGACTACGACAGCGTGGTTGAGACGATGCGTCTGGCAGACGGCACGCTTTGGCCGATGCCCATCACGCTGGATGTGTCGGAAGCCTTTGCCGAAGGGATCGAAGAAGGTCAGGACAT
>CAZMKY010000420.1:0-6313 GCA_964566835.1 uncultured Rhodobacterales bacterium | reverse complement strand
TGGCGTCGCCGCCAAGATGTTCGGAGCCCTGCAATCCGAAGGCATCAACATCAAGGTCATCACCACGTCCGAGATCAAGGTGTCCGTGCTGATCGACCGCAAATATATGGAGCTTGCCGTCCAGGCGCTGCATGACGCATTTGGCCTCGAACGCGCGGCCTGATCGCCTGCGGACAGCCTGGTCTGCGAGTATTTTTAGCAGAATGAAGGACAGGCGCGCTTTCCGCCCCGTGCCGTCCGACTTTTGTGCCACGCCGCGCAAATAGAGTTTCAGATGCGGCCGAGGTGTGGTCTAACCTTTGAGGAAGACCAACAAGACCCCGGGAACACAGTCAGTGCAGATCGAAAGCGAAAGCCGCAAGCTTCTCGGCCGTCTTCGGGATGTGCTGGCGCAAGCCGATGCCGGACAGGACCGTCTGGACAGGATCGTTGGCATCATCGCGCAGTCGATGGCGACCGAGGTGTGCTCAATCTACCTCTTTCGCGACCGTGAAACGCTGGAACTCTGTGCGACCGAAGGCCTGAACCCGGAAGCCGTCCACCAGACCCGGATGCGCATTGGCGAAGGTCTGGTCGGCCGCGTCGCACGCACCCGGCGGATCGTAAACGCCGCCAACGCACCGCAGGCGCGCGGCTTCCGCTACATGCCCGAGACGGGGGAAGAGATCTTCTCAAGCTTCCTCGGCGTGCCCATCCAGCGCGTCGGCGACACGCTGGGTGTCTTGGTCGTGCAGTCCCGCGAAGAACGCAGTTACTCCGACGACGAAGTCTACGCGCTTGAAGTCGTGGCCATGGTGCTGGCCGAGATGACAGAGCTTGGCGCCTTCGTCGGCGAAGGCGAAGCGCTGCGCGCGCGGCACACGTTGGCAACCTTGTTCAAAGGCGGCACGGGACAGGAAGGCGTGGCGGAGGGCCATGTCTGGCTGCACGAGCCCCGCGTTGTCGTCACCAACCCCATCGCGGACGACCCCGAGGCCGAGGCAGAGCGTCTGCGCGATGCCGTAGGGCGCTTGCGCGTGTCGGTCGACGACATGCTCCGCGCGATTGAACCCGGCGCGGGCGGCGACGAACAGCGCGACATTCTTGAAGCGTTTCGCATGTTCGCCAATTCCCGCGGATGGCTCCGGCGGATGGAAGAAGATATCAGCCGCGGTCTCTCGGCCGAGGCTGCCGTCGAAAAAGAACAATCAGCCGCAAGGGCGCGCTTGTCGGAAGTGCCGGACGCCTACCTGAAAGAACGCCTGCACGATCTCGATGATCTTTCGAACCGGCTTTTGCGCATCCTGACGGGCCAGGGCGGCGACACCGGCGCCGACATGCCGGAAAACCCAATTCTGGTGGCGCGAAATATCGGACCGGCCGAGCTGTTGGACTATGGCCGCATGAAGCTGAAGGGCATCGTGCTGGAACAGGGCTCTGTCGGGTCGCACGCCGCCATCGTCGCGCGGGCCTGGGCCATCCCCTTGGTGATCAACGCGCGCAATATCACGGCAGAGGCGCTGAACGGCGACCACATCATGGTCGACGGTGACGCCGGGATCGCGCATTTGCGCCCGGACGACACCGTTGTCAGCGCTTTCCGCGACAAGATCGCCATGCAGGCCAACGCACAGGAACGCTATGCCGGGCTGCGCGACCTGCCGGCCGAAGCCAAATGCGGATCCAAAGTCTCGCTCTTGATGAACGCGGGCCTGATTGCCGATCTGCCGTCGCTCGGCCCATCCGGGGCCGAGGGTGTTGGCCTCTTCCGGACAGAGCTGCAGTTCCTCGTCCGCTCCCGCGTGCCACGGCGTGGTGAATTGGCTGCGCTCTATGCCCGCGTACTCGACGCGGCGCAGGGGCGGCGCGTGATCTTCCGGACGCTGGACATCGGGTCGGACAAGGTCCTGCCTTACATGAAACGCGATGACGAACCGAACCCGGCCTTGGGCTGGCGCGCCATCCGACTTGGTCTCGACAAGGCCGGCGTCATGCGGATGCAATTGCAGGCGTTGATCCGGGCCGCCAACGGGCGCCCCTTGTCGGTCATGTTCCCCTTCGTGGCGCAGTTCGAAGAATTCAAGGAAGCGCGCCAGCACCTTATGGATGAACTCGACCGCGAAAAGAAGCTTGGCCACACGCTGCCCGAAAAGGTCGAAATCGGCGCGATGCTGGAAACCCCCAGCCTCGCTTTCGCGCCAAGGCAGTTCTACGAAATGGCCGATTTCATCTCGATCGGCGGCAATGACCTGAAACAGTTCTTCTTTGCCGCCGACCGCGAAAACGAACGTGTGCGAAGGCGGTATGACAGCCTGAACGTCAGCTACCTGAGCTTTATCGAGATGATCACCAGCCGCTGCGCTGAAACGGACACGCCTGTCAGCTTCTGCGGCGAAGACGCCGGCCGCCCGATCGAAGCGCTTTGCCTTGCCGCCATGGGGCTTCGGTCGCTCTCGATGCGGCCTGCCTCCATCGGGCCGGTAAAGCACCTTCTGCGTCGGGTGAACCTTGATGAGGCGAAGGCCTGCATTGATGCCTCGCGTCGCTCCGGCGTGCAGTCGGTGCGCGCAGACGTCATGGACTGGCTCCGCGATCAGACGGACTAGGCACTAGCCGCGCGCGAAGCGTGTCCAGAACCGCCATTGCATCATGATCCCGGCCGAGGCCAGCCCGACCGTCAGCCCCAACCAGACGCCCGCGCCACCATACCCGAGATAAAGTCCCAGAATCCACGCCGCCGGCAACCCGATCAGCCAATAGCTGATCGTCGCCATGATCATCGGCCAGAAGGTGTCCTGCACCCCGCGGAGCGTGCCAAGCGCCATGACCTGTGCAGCATCGACCAGTTGGAAGAGGGCCGCCAATGCCAGAAGCGTCACGCCAACGGCCAACACCGCGTCGCGGTCCGGGTCCGTCGGGTCGATGAAGAGACCCACCAGAAATTCCGGAACGATCAGGAACGTCAGAATGGTCATGACCGCAAAGGTAAGCGACATGGCCAGAGCCACACTCGCCGCGCCGCGCAAGGCTTCCTTGTCGGTCTGCGCCCAGGCCCGCCCGGCCCTGACCGTGATCGCCTGGCTCAAGCCCAAATGGACCATGAACGTAATCGACGCGATCTGAAGCGCAATGCCATGCGCTGCCAACGGAATCTCGCCCAAGGCACCCATCAGCAATGTTGAGGCGGCGAACAGACCAACCTCGCTGACCAACGTCAGCGAAATCGGCCATCCCAGCCGGAACACTTGGCCCAGAGCATCCCAGTCCGGACGGTGCAGGTTCTTCCACAGCTCGTATTCCGGGCACCGCGCCCTCGCATAGAGGATGAGCACCGTCATGAAGAAGACATTGCCCGTCACAGAAGCAATCGCCGCCCCCGTCACGCCCAGCTCCGGCGCGCCCCAGTTTCCGAAGATCAGTGCATAGTTCAAAATCGCGTTCAGCCCGGACCACGCGACCGTGCCGACAACCAGCACCCGGGTCAGTTCCAACGCGGTCAGGAAAGACCTGAGTAGCTGAATGACCAGCGCCGCCGGCAACGCGGCCGAGACGATCGCAAGATAGTGCGCCGCCAAGACCGCAACGTCCCGCTCTTGCCCCACCGCCAGCAAGATCGGCTCGGCCACGAAGAAGACCGGCAGAACCAGCGCGGCGAAGACAAGCGACAGCCAAAGACCCATTCGGGTCGTCCGGCGCACTTGCGTCTGATCGCCCTCTGCCACGGCGGCCGAAACCATCGGCAACACCGCCCAGGCAAAGCCAGAGCCAAGGATAAAGACAAGGAAAAACAACGGCCCCGCCAAAGACACCGCTGCCAGGGCGGTGACGTCATACCACCCCAGCATCAGCGTATCGACCGTGAAGATCGACATCTGCGCAAGTTGCGCGCCCACAAGGGGCAACCCGAGTCGCGTCAAGGCACGCGCGTGATCGCGCGCACCCTTGCGGATGGGCTTATCGTAGTCCGTTGTCGCCATGACCTCGCCTTACGCCCGGACCGCTGGTCAGACAAGTCTTGTGTGATCTTGGGCGCTTAGAGTCGCTCACAAGAACGTGGCCGTTTGATTAACGTGAGCGGCAAAGTTTTGCTTAAAATCGGCTGAACTTTGCTCTATGTTTACCCGCGTAAGGGTGGGTTTTTCGCGAGTGCGGCGTGCAATTCCCTAATCTTTAATGGTGTGCCGGGATCCGGCACAGGACCGGTGTTCCGGTTCTACTTGTGTAACTATTGCTCTGAGGGGGGCACAAAATGATGAAAATGGCACTCGCCACGTCGGCGTTTGCAGCGGTTCTGGCCACTGGCGCTAGCGCGGCAACCATCGATTACGATCTCTTCGATCATCCTGATGGCGCCAATGCAGGCTTTGCTGAATATGGCATCCGTCTCGACACGATTGGTCTCTACTTCTCGTTCGACAACCCGGAAGAAGATCAGGCAACGCTCAGCATCGACGTCGACAACCAAAGCGCCCGTATGTACGGCGATGTTCTGGCCAACAGCCAGGCCAACGACGACGAAGGCGTTTGGACCATCGACTACTACTGGTCCGGCGTCACCATTAACGATGCGGTCAATGGCTACTTCACGTCGGTTGCTGGCGGATATGGTACGCTGACTGACGGCATCACGACCTACTACCTCGACGGTATGGGCGTGAATGACGAAAACTTCGGCTACAACTTTGAGTTCGGCGAAGATCACCGTCTGTCGCAGGAAGACCTCGACAACGGCTTCGGCCCGGCAGAAGGCTGGGGCTGGATCAACGTCGGCGTCATGAGCGAAGAATGCGAAGTCAACTATCAGGTCGCCACGGACGTACGTGAGCCCTGCATCGAATGGCGCGGCAAGGACGGCGCCAACGACTTCCTCTTCACCGCACAGCTTGGCGGTGGCGACGACAATCCAAACGGCGAAATTCCCCTGCCCGCAGCAGGCTGGATGCTTCTCGCCGGTGTCGGCGCACTGCGCGTGATGCGGAAGAAGAAAGCGGCCTAAGGTCCATCTTTCTGAAATCATTTAAGAAGAGCCCGGTCCACGACCGGGCTCTTTTTCTTATGGCTCTTTCGCAATTGCCCTGCCCCGCTGACGCTGGTCTAATGGGTCAAAATACAAACGAATGAGCAGCGGTAATGGCCAACGATCTTCTGGCGGCAAGCGCGTCCGAGAAAGCCTATGATGCCTCCTCCATCGAGGTGCTGGAGGATATGGAGCATGTCCGGCTCAGACCCGGCATGTATATCGGCGGCAAGGACGACCGCGCGCTGCATCACATGGTGGCCGAAATCGTCGACAACTCCATGGACGAGGCCGTCGCAGGCCACGCCACGTGGATCGAAATCGAACTGCATGAAAACGGCCACGTCTCCGTCCGCGACAATGGCCGCGGCATCCCGACCGATCCGCACCCCAAGGACCCGACCAAATCCGCGTTGGAGATCATCCTCTGCACGCTCAATGCAGGCGGCAAGTTCTCGGGCGAAAACTATGAGACCTCAGGCGGTCTGAACGGCGTCGGCTCCTCGGTCGTCAACGCGCTGTCCGATCACCTGCGCGTGGAAGTCGCGCGGAACCGCGAATTGGTGGCGATGGAGTTCGCCCGCGGCGTGCCGACGACCAAGCTGGAAAAGGTCGGCGCCGCCCCGAACCGCCGCGGCACATCCGTCACCTTCCACCCCGATCCAGAGATCTTCGGCTCTCTCAAGCTGAAGCCCGCGCGGCTTTTCAAGATGGCGCGGTCCAAGGCGTACCTGTTCTCCGGCGTCGAAATCCGCTGGAAGACCGCCATCTCGGACGGCGACACCCCGATGGAGGCCAAGTTCCACTTCCCGGGCGGCCTTTCGGACTACCTGACGGAAACGCTCTCTTCCGTGACGACCTATGCCGAACGCCCCTTCTCGGGCGCGGTGTCGTTTGAGAAATTCGACGCGCCGGGCAAGGTCGAATGGTCGATCAACTGGTCGCCGTCGCGCGATGGCTTCATCCAGTCCTATTGCAACACGGTGCCCACCCCCGAAGGCGGCACGCACGAAGCGGGCTTCTGGGCCGCGATCCTGAAGGGCATCCGCGCCTATGGGGAACGTGTGTCCAACAAGAAGGCTGCACAGATCACCCGCGAAGACCTGATCACCGGCGGGTGTGCGCTGGTCTCGATCTTCATCCGCGACCCGCAGTTCGTCGGCCAGACCAAGGACCGCCTGTCGAACGAGAGCGCGCAGAAGATGGTCGAAGGCGCGGTCCGCGACCATTTCGACAACTGGCTCGCCGCCGACACCAAAAGCGCGGGCGCCATTCTCGACTTCCTCGTCCTCCGCGCCGAGGAACGCCTCCGCCGCC
>CAZMKY010000419.1:0-1716 GCA_964566835.1 uncultured Rhodobacterales bacterium | reverse complement strand
ACTTGGCCACAGTTGGCGAACTTGGTCCGAACGCTAACATCCAACGCACCGTCCAAGTCAGCATCGTCATAAACGATCAGTGGCGCATTGCCGCCAAGCTCCATCGAGACCTTCTTTACCGTCTCAGCGGCGTCACGGATCATCTGTTGGCCGACACGGGTTGATCCGGTCAGCGATACTTTCCGCACGCGCTTATCTGCCATGATCGGCCCATAGGTATCCGCGGTAGAGCCAACGACCAGATTGATTGCGCCTTCCGGAAAGCCCCCTGCACGCAGACAATCCACCAGAACCATCGCTGTGCCTGGTGTTTGCGAGGATGGTCGCAAAACAACCGAGCATCCCGCCGCAAGGGCGGGTGCCAGCTTGCGGGCGGGGAGTGCGGCAGGGAAGTTCCAAGCGGTGAACGCGCCCACGATCCCAACAGGTTCACGGCTGACATCAAACCGCCCCCCCGGTACGCGGCTTTCGACCGTGCGACCGTATATCCGACGCGCTTCTTCCGCGTACCAACGAAATTGGTCACATGCGAGACCCCATTCGCGACCAGATTGAGCGATTGGTTTACCGGTTTCAATTGAAATCATCACGGCGGCTTCGTCGGCACGCGCCAGCATTTCATCCACTGTCTTATGCAGTGCGTCGGCGCGCCCAAAGCCGCCCATTTCTGCAAGCCGGGCCATTGCCGCATCTGCTGCATTGATTGCGCGTTGGGTATCTTCCGGCGATGCTGCAGCGATCGATCCGAGCGGTTTTTCCGTAACGGGGGAGTAAACCTCGGCGGTCTTGCCACCTTTGGTCCAGGAGCCGTCTATGAATAGTCCGAAGTTCTCGTACATCGCTTAGTCCAATTCGCTTGTCTTGATCGTTCGGCCTTCCGCGATCGACATGAAGCACGCGTCCGCCAACAGAAGCGCCAAACGTCCATCTTCGAACCCGACAGGAACAGGGGCTCCGTTTTCAATCGCGTCGACAAAGAAGCCGATCTCGGCGTCAAAGGCCTCGCCATAACGCTCGATGGAGAAGTGCTGGAGGGGCGCGGCGATGCCGGTTGCGCCTGCGACATGCTTCGTCATCAGGTTTTCACGGCGATTTTCCGAGATGACCATGCCTTTGGAGCCGAAAAGCTCGACCCGTTGATCGTAGCCGTATACAGCCTCACGAGAATTGGTTATGACGGCTTGCTTACCCGAGGCCGTTTTCAAAGTGACGACAACTGTGTCGTAGTCGTCGCACTTCTCCATAAGCGCCGGATTCACCATTCGGGAGCCTGTCGCTTGCACTTCGGTTACTTCTTCGCCCAGCATGAATCTGGCCAGATCGAGATCGTGGATCGTCATATCGCGGAAGATGCCGCCAGATGTTTCGATGTATCCATCCGGCGCCATGCCCGGATCGCGCGACGTGATGATGACCTGATGCAGATCGCCGATTTCGCCGTCCCCTGCGGCTTTTTGGGCCGCTGCGTGACCGGGGTCAAAGCGGCGTACGAAGCCCAACATGATCGGAACGTCGGTGCCTGCGATTCGGGCTTTCAACTCGTTGACCCGCGGCAATGATAAGTCGATGGGCTTTTCGCACAGAACAGGCTTGCCGGCCTTCACGCAGGCTTCCAGAAGGTCGACATGCGTGGGAGTTGGCGTCGCAATCAAAACGGCGTCTACGGCGTCCGAGAATATGGATTCTTCAGCGGATTCAAAGTTTTGAACACCATGT
>CAZMKY010000418.1:0-2880 GCA_964566835.1 uncultured Rhodobacterales bacterium | reverse complement strand
CTTCGTCGAACGGGACGGCCGGCTGGAGCTGACCGACATCACCTTCAAGGACGAGCGTCACCTCCTGCGGATCATCGACAAGATCGTCTCCGCCGTTGGTCGCCGCGTCGACGAATCGAACCCTTACGTCGACGCCCGTCTCGCCGACGGTTCGCGTTTCAACGCGATGGTCCCGCCGATCGCCGTGGACGGCTCGCTCGTCTCTATTCGTAAGTTCAAGAAGGAAAAGCTCTCGATTGACGACCTCGTCAATTTCGGCGCCTTCACCGAAGAAATGGCCGCCTATTTGCAGGCCGCCGTCGCCACCCGCCTGAACGTCATCGTTTCGGGCGGTACCGGTTCCGGTAAGACGACCACGCTTAACGCGCTCTCGTCCTTCATCGACAACGACGAACGTATCCTCACGATCGAGGATACGGCGGAACTTCAGCTGCAGCAGACGCACGTTGGCCGGATGGAAAGCCGCCCACCGAACGTTGAAGGCAAAGGCGAAGTTTCCCCGCGCGACTGTTTGAAAAACGCCCTGCGTATGCGTCCAGACCGCATCATCGTGGGTGAGACGCGTGGCGAAGAAGTTATCGACATGCTTCAAGCGATGAACACAGGCCACGACGGCTCCATGACAACGATCCACGCCAACTCTGCTCGTGACGGCGTGTCTCGTTTGGAAAACATGATCGCGATGGCCGGGATCGAAATGCCGATCAAGGCGGTTCGGTCCCAGATTTCCTCGGCTGTGAACTTGATCGTGCAGGCCTCCCGCTTGCAGGACGGTTCACGCCGGATGACCTCCATCACCGAAATCACCGGGATGGAAGGCGACGTCATCTCCATGCAAGAGGTTTTCCGCTATCAGCGTGTTGGCCTCACGCCGGACAACAAAATCATCGGTCACTTTACGGCAACCGGTGTGCGCTCAGCTTATTCCGATCGCTTCAAACTCTGGGGGTATGACCTACCGCCGGCAATCTTCGAACCAATGGTGGCAGAATAATGCAGGTCCCTACCGAACTCATAATTTACGGCGTCATCTTCGTCGCCGTTCTGGCCATGGTACAAGGTATCTACCTCGTTGCCTTTGGCAAATCCATCAGCATGAACGGCAAGGTCAACCGCCGTTTGGAACTGCTGGAAAAAGGTGGCGGTCGCGAACAGGTTTTGGAGCAGCTCCGCAAGGAGATGACCCAACATATGAAATCGCAGAGCATTCCGCTCTATTCGATTTTGGCGGCCAAGGCGCAGAAAGCGAACATTGCTTTTACCCCATCTCAGCTGATCATGCTGATGGGCTTTGTCAGCTTTGTTGCATTCGTTGGTCTGACCGTTGGTACCGAAGTGGAAACACCTGTCCGCATCGCCGTCAGTTTGGCGATGGGTATTGGCGGGGTCTACCTCTGGATCGGCAAGAAGGCCGCAACCCGCATGAAGATGATCGAAGAACAGCTCCCCGAAGCCGTGGAATTGATGGTCCGCTCTTTGCGTGTTGGACACCCGTTCTCATCCGCAGTCTCAATCGTAGCAAAAGAGGTCGCTGACCCGCTCGGGTCCGAGATGGGTATCATCGCGGATGAAGCCGCCTATGGTCGCGACATGGGCGAGACGCTCAAGGCCATGGCTGAACGGCTGGATATGCAAGACTTGCGCTTCCTTGCAGTTGCCGTGACCATCCAACAGCAATCGGGTGGTAACTTGGCAGAGATCTTGGACGGTCTGGCAAAGGTTATTCGCGCGCGCTTCCGTTTGTTCCGCCGTGTTGCGGCTATCACGGCTGAAGCGAAGTGGTCCGGTAAACTGCTCTCAGCCTTCCCGATCCTTGCTTTGATCGTGATCAACCTGATCCAACCTAACTACTTCGACGAGGTGATCGGCACACCTGTCTTTATTCCAGCCTGTCTGGTCGTCGGTGCCTTCCTCGTTGCGAACTTGCTCGTGATGCGCGCGCTCGTGAATATCAAGGTTTAGGAGAACGAAGAGATGGTTGAACAGATAAACGCACTCATCGTTGAATATCTTGGCCCCTATGGTGGTCTGATGATTGTGGGCCTCTTGGGGGTCCTCCTCATCCTTTTGACTTTGCCAGTTCTCCTTCGGAAAGAAGAAGACCCGCTCGAAAAGCTACGCAAACAACAGCGCAGCCAAGTGACCGACGAGGCAAAGGCCGCAAAGCTTCGCTCAGGCGGCAACCGCAAAAGCAAACTTGAAAAGTACTCAACGTTTCTGGAGCCTCAGGACGCGGAAGAATATTCCGCCGTGAAGCTAAAGCTGCTTCAGGCCGGCTATCGCAGCAAAAATGCCGTGCAGTACTATCACTTCACTCAATTTGCGTTGGGCATCGTTGGCCTGATCATCGGCAGCATTTTGGTCATCACCAAAACCAACCAAGCTGGCGAAGAGGGACTAACGACGCAAGCCATGGTCCTGTGGGGCCTCGGCCCAGGGATCATCGCTTATATGTTCCCAAAATACTGGGTCACACGCCGCGTCGACACCCGTAAAGAAGCAATCGAACAAGGCTTTCCAGACAGTCTTGATATGATGCTCGTCTGCGTTGAAGCGGGTCAGTCCTTGGACCAATCGATCATTCGCGTGGCGCGAGAACTTCAAGCAGGATTCCCTGATCTCGCATTTGAGTTCGAAGTTGTCGCCCACGAAATGAAAGCTGGTAAGGCCAAAGAACAAGTTCTTCGCGACATGTCGGAACGCTGTGGCGTTCAAGACATCACCAGCTTTGTGACTGTTTTGATCCAGTCACAGCAATTCGGTACTTCTATTGCCGATGCGCTCCGGGTCTATGCCTCCGAAATGCGTGACAAGCGCGTGATGCGTGCCGAAGAAAAGGCAAACAAATTGCCAACGAAGATGACTTTGGCCACGATGATG
>CAZMKY010000417.1:0-1853 GCA_964566835.1 uncultured Rhodobacterales bacterium | reverse complement strand
TAAAGGGTTACCATCGGTAATGGCTGAACGCTTTGTTTGCGTCGGCCATCTTATGGGTGTCTTCGCGCTTCTTCACGGCCGCACCGCGGGATTGCACAGCATCCAGCAGTTCGCCGGCGAGGCGTTCTTCCATTGTGTTTTCGTTGCGACCCCGCGATGCAGTGATCAACCAGCGGATCGCCAGCGCTTCGCGGCGTTCGGGGCGCACTTCGACGGGCACCTGATAGGTGGCACCACCGACGCGCCGCGAGCGCACTTCGACGGAGGGTTTGATGTTGTCGAGCGCTTCGTGGAACACTTCCACGGGGGCGCGCTTGATCTTGTCCTCAACGCGGGTGAGGGCGTTGTAGACGATGCGCTCTGCAACCGACTTTTTGCCGTCGATCATCAGGTTGTTCATAAACTTCGTCAGCACGATATCGCCATACTTGGCGTCGGGCAGGACTTCGCGCTTCTCGGCAGCGTGACGACGGGACATCTGGTATTCCTCTTACTTCGGACGCTTGGCGCCGTACTTCGAGCGGCGCTGCTTACGGTCTTTAACGCCTTGCGTGTCAAGCACGCCGCGCAGGATGTGGTAGCGAACGCCCGGAAGGTCTTTCACACGACCACCACGGATCAGGACAACAGAGTGCTCCTGAAGGTTATGGCTTTCACCCGGAATGTAGCTGATGACCTCGTAGCCATTCGTCAGGCGCACCTTGGCAACCTTACGCATAGCGGAGTTCGGCTTCTTCGGAGTCGTTGTGTAAACCCGGGTGCAGACGCCGCGCTTCTGCGGGCTGCCTTCCAGGTGCATCGACTTGGAGCGTTTCACTTTGGGCTGCCGGGGTTTCCGGATCAGCTGTTGGATCGTTGGCATTGGGTCTTCGTCCCCGCGTTGCTCAATTCAGTTCTCACGTCCCGCCGGATCGCGGGGGTCTCTCATTCGAGACGACAAGCGCCTCACGTCTTTTCCGCTTTCGTGCGTCCACAAAAGCGCGACAAACCGCGGAGTTCGCCCAAATCGGGGAACACGCGGTGGGTATCCAGAGGATCGGAGCCATTGGGCCCGGATCATGACCACTTCAGTTCTGTAAAAGACGGTGCACAGGCGTCCCGGCCCGTCTGAGTGGGCGCCGTATAGAAGGAGTCGCGGGGCCTGTCAACAGCCGCACCACGACTTAGCGCGGCCTTAGTCCCTTGGCGTTCGCGCGCTGCACGCCGTGCTCACGCCAAAGCGTGTAAAGTCCTGTCGCGACGACGATTGCAGCCCCCAGAAGCGTCAGGTTGTCCGGCCAGTCACCAAAGACCAGAAAGCCAAGGATCAAGGCCACCACAAGCGCGATGTAGCGAAACTGCGCGACCACGCCGATTTCGCCGACCCGCATGGCACTGACAGAGAATATATAGCCGCCGATGATGAAGAAGACTGACCCCGTCAGCCCGGCAATATGCCCCCGATCCATCGGCTTCCATTCGGTGAAAAGGCCGCCAATGCCCGAAAAAATCAAAACCCCAAAGGCCGCGGCCAGCGCCACAACCAGTGTCGAAGCACCGGATGAGAGGCGACGCGCCGCAAGATCCCGCACCGTCACGCAGGCCACGGCGGCCAGGGCATAAAAGGAATAGACCGAAAATCCGTCAGTGCCGGGCTGAATGATGAACAAGACGCCAATCATGCCGACGCCAATCGCCGTCAGACGACGCCACCCGACCGCCTCCTTGAACAGAAACGCCGCCGAAAGCGTGACCGTCAAAGGCAGCGCCTGAATGATCGCCGTGACGTTGGCCAAGGGCAGGTGAAATAAGGCCGAGATGAACGAATACGCCGCCCCGATCTCGGCAAATGTCCGGATCAGGATGGGCCATCT
>CAZMKY010000416.1:0-1627 GCA_964566835.1 uncultured Rhodobacterales bacterium | reverse complement strand
CGGTTCCTGAAAGACGCGCACCGCCGCTATGTCGTCGGCTTCGAAGGGATGGTCGCCAAACCGATGCATCGTCTGGTCGACACCCTTAAAGTGTTGCCCGAGTTTGCGGCACTGCGAGCCGACCGGTCGATTCTCGGCCTTGCCCGCGCCCGGGTCAAAGACGAACGGTTGCGTATGGCTCTCAGCTTTCACCCGCTGTTCATCGGCGGTGATCCTCGCAACGTCACTTCCATGTACGCGCTCGTCAGCCACCTCGAAAAAGACTACGGCGTCCACTATGCCGTCGGCGGTGTCGCCGCGATCGCCAAAGCCATGGAACGTGTCGCAAGAGAGCAGGGGGCCAATATCCGCTTCAACACGACAGTCGATGAAGTCACGTTCGAAGGGGATCGCGCGTCCGGGGTAAAGCTCGACTCGGGCGAGCGCTTGGACGCCGACATTGTTGTATCAAATGCGGATGCGGCTCACACTTACCAGACCTTGCTTCGAAACAGGCCCAAGCGCCGTTGGACAACGTCCAAGTTCAGCCGAACAAAATGGTCGATGAGCCTGTTCGTTTGGTACTTCGGGACAAAGGGTACCCGCGACAAATGGCAAGATGTCGGACATCATACCATCCTGTCCGGTCCTCGATACGAGGGTCTTCTCAACGACATTTTCACTCGCGGTACGCTTGCCGAGGATATGAGCCTCTACATCCACCGACCTTCAGTATCCGATCCTACTGCAGCGCCAGAAGGTGACGACACGTTCTACGCTCTCTCGCCAGTGCCACACTTGGGTCACGACAATCCTGTCGACTGGTCTGAGATGGCAGAAACCTACCAAGCCAAAGTTCTCAGGACCCTGGAAGATCGTCTGCTGCCCGGTTTGTCTCAGCACATCTCGACGTCCATGGTTTTCACACCTGAAACCTTTCGCGAGCGTTATCTGTCACCGTTCGGATGCGGATTTTCCATCGAACCGCGCATCCTTCAATCAGCATGGTTTCGCCCGCACAACGTTAGTGAAGAGGCGAAAGGTCTATACTTGGTTGGCGCCGGAACGCATCCCGGTGCAGGTGTGCCGGGGGTGATCTCCTCAGCCGAGGTGCTGGCGAAGCTCGTCCCTGACGCCGTCCCCAGCCAACAACTGGAAATGGCTGCAGAATGATTAATCCACGCGATCTTCATGTTTGCCGCGATGCTATTCGCCACGGATCTCTGTCGTTCTATACGGCTTCCAAACTGCTGCCCGCAAATGTCCGCGACCCGGCGCTTGCACTTTATGCATTCTGCCGCTTGGCTGACGATGCGGTCGACCTGGGAGACCACAAGATTGACGCCGTGCTGCGCCTCCGTGACCGCCTGGACATGATCTATGAGGGCCGACCCAAAGACGCCGCCGCAGACCGCGCCTTTGCCGCCGTCGTCGAAGACTTCGAGATGCCCAAAGAGCTGCCGGATGCGCTCCTCGAAGGGCTCGCTTGGGATGCGATGGAAAAAAGCTACGATACTCTTTCCGGCGTCATTGATTATTCGGCCCGCGTCGCTGCCGCAGTCGGTGCGATGATGGCTGTATTGATGGGTGTTCGGGATGCGGATGCGCTTGCTCGCGCTTGCGACCTCGGCGTTGCGATGCAGCTGAC
>CAZMKY010000415.1:0-7644 GCA_964566835.1 uncultured Rhodobacterales bacterium | reverse complement strand
CCTCGGGTGACAGATTGTGCACGGCCTTGTTCATGCGTCGTCGCCCCCCAAAGGCTGGGCGCGCTCAACCAGTCGGGCGAAGAAACTTGCGCCTATGGGTGCAATGTCGTCATTGAAGTCATACGCGGGGTGATGACACATCGGCGTGTCGCCCTGCCCAAGCATCAGGTAAGACCCCGGCCGTGCCTCCAGCATGTAGGAAAAATCCTCGGCCACCATTGCCGGGGCCGCTTCGGCTGAAACGGCCGCCTCGCCCACAATTTCCGCCGCCACACCGGCCGCAAACAGTGTCTCTTCCTTGTGGTTTACGGTGGCCGGATACTCTCGTGAGTAAGTCAAATCGACGTCCACATTGAACGCCGCGCCAATACCGGCAGAGATCTCCGTCATGCGCCGTTCGACAAGATCACGCGCTTCCGGTGTAAAGGTTCGAACGGTGCCACCCAGCGTCGCGTGGCCCGCGATGATGTTAAAGGCGGTCCCGGCGTTGATCTGCGCCAGCGAAACAACCATGGCTTCCGCCCCCGCACGGTTGCGACTGCTGATGGTATCGAGGGCCTGCGCAAGAGCCAGCGCAGGCGGCACGGGGTCCACGGTCAACTCGGGCACAGCAGCGTGGCCACCCACACCTGTGATCTTGATGAAGAACTTGTCGACCGCCGCCATGACCGGTCCCGGTGCGGTCTCTATATGACCGACGGGCAAACCCGGCGCATTGTGAAGCGCATAGACCTGAGAGATGTCAAAGCGGTCCATTACGCCTTCTTGAACCATCACGAGGCCACCGCCACCGCCCTCCTCCGCGGGTTGGAACAGAAGCGCCACGCGTCCTTTGAAGTTTCGCGTCTCGGCCAGGTATCGGGCAGCGCCAAGAAGCATCGTTGTGTGACCATCATGACCGCAGGCGTGCGACACGCCGTCGACCAAGCTGGCATGTTCCGCCCCGGACATATCCGGCATGGGCAATGCGTCCATGTCGGCCCTGAGACCAATGGTCGGCCCCTTCGCCTGACCTTCGATAATCGCAACAACGCCCGACGTTGCGATCCCTTCGTGGATTTCCGTAATCCCAAAACTTTTCAGCTTTTCGACAACAAACGCCGCCGTCTGGTGACAGTCAAAATCCAGCTCTGGATGTTGATGAAGATAACGCCGCCATTCCCGCATCTCTTCAGCATTATCGGCTATGGAATTGATCACGGGCATGGGCTGGACTCCGAGGCATGGGCGTGGTTCGTCGAAAGCACCGTTTCACGAAGCAGGGAATGTGACAATGCCAGACCGCGACCCGATCCACGACGTCGAGAAAGGTCTGCCCCAGCTCTTGGAAGTGATGGCCCGGCTGCGCGACCCGAAGACGGGATGCCCGTGGGATATCGAGCAGGATTTCAACACCATCGCTCCTTACACGATCGAGGAAGCGCACGAAGTCGCCGACGCGATTGAGCGGGAGGCTTGGGACGAATTGGAGGGAGAGCTTGGTGATCTGCTTTTACAGACGGTCTACTTCACCCAGATGGGGTCCGAGCGCGGTCTGTTCGACTTTCACAGCGTTGCAGACCGCGTTGCAGAAAAGATGATCGCGCGCCACCCGCATATCTTCGGGACGGAAAGCCGTGACAAAAGTGCGGAAGACCAGACCCGCGACTGGGAAAAGGTCAAAGCGGCCGAACGCGCGGCAAAAGGCGAAGTCCGCACGCTGGATGGCGTTGCCAAGGGCCTGCCCGCACTTCTCCGCGCATTGAAACTTCAGAAGCGCCTTTCGCGTGTCGGGTTTGACTGGGGCGCGGACGCGCTTGTTCTGGACAAGTTGCAAGAAGAACTGGGCGAACTCCGCAGCGCCCGCAACGTATCGCAAGACGAAACTGAGGCTGAATTCGGGGACGTTCTTTTCGTGCTTGTGAACCTCGCACGTCATTGGGGCATCGATCCGGAAGCGGCGCTGAGGCGGACCAATGCCAAGGTGGAGCGTCGCTTTGCCGAGGTCGAAGACCGGTTGGCCGCAAAAGGTGCTACCCCGGCTTACAGCACGCTGAATGAGATGGACGCGCTTTGGAACGCGATCAAGGCTGAGGAAAAAACCCTCTAACGGCCGATCGCATACGCCTGCATCAAACGCGGGGTTGCGGCGCCCCGCAGCAAACCGTCAGCGTCGAGTCCAACCGCCGTCAGGCGTCCAACACTCCATTCATCCGCAACTGTCAGTCGGTGCCCGCGCGCTTTCAGCGCTTTCAGCGTTTCTTCACCGATGGAGCCTTCGACCGTCAGGCTGCCGGACTGGCGTCCGCGCGGGAAAAAACTGGCAGGCACATGCGAGGTATGAAACAGCGGCGCATCGATCGCGGCCTGAAGGTTCAGACCGTGATGCACATGACGCAAGAAGAACGCCAGCTGCCATTGATCCTGCTGGTCGCCACCCGGCGTTCCAAAGGCCAGCTTTCGTCCGTCTTCGTGCACGACCAATGACGGGCTAAGCGTGGTGCGCGGCCTGCGCCCCGGTGCAAGCGAGGTGGGAAGTCCTTCTTCCAACCAAAACATCTGCGCCCGGCTGTTCAGGGCAAAGCCAAGACCGGGAATGATGGGCGAGGATTGCAACCACCCGCCCGACGGCGTGGCGGACACCATGTTTCCTTCGGCATCGACGACATCAATATGCACCGTGTCGCCGGGGGCCTTCGCAAGGTGCGCCATAGTCGGCTCGTAGACCGGCGCATTGTCTGGCGAATGACGTTGAATGACATCGAGCGCTAGGCTGCGCTGCGCTTCATAGCCGCCGATATGTCCTGGCACCAAATCCTGGGATGCAGAATCTGAGATCAATCTGGCACGCGTTGCTGCGTAGTCGGCACTCAGAAGGGTTTCGACCGGCACTTCGGAGGCCAAGGGGTCGCCCAGATACGTCTCCCGATCTGCAAAGGAGAGCTTCAGAGCCTCCGTCGCAAGGTGGACGAACTCCGGCCCGTTGGGATCCAGCGCGGCAATGTCGAAGTTCCTGAGAATGGCCAAAGACTGCAGCAGAACAGGGCCTTGAGACCACACACCGCATTTCTGGACGGACCACCCGGCATAATCGGTTGAGATCGGAGCCTCGTAGGTGGCGGAATACTGTGCCATGTCGTCTGCGGTCAGGACGGCGCGGTGCGCCATTCCGCTTTCATCCATGACCGAGGCCGTCTTCAGATAGTCATCGATCCGGTCGGCGACGAACCCGCGATAAAAAGCATCGCGCGCCTGCTCAATAGCGTCTTCGCGCGAAGCAGATCCGTCGCCAGCGGCCACCAAAGCCTTCCACGTTGCCGCAAGATCCGGGTTCCGGAACAGCTGGCCAGCTGGCGGAACCTGACCATTGGGGCACCAGACAGAAGCCGAGGTCGGCCAGTATTCCTCAAAAAATGGCTGAAGCTCCGCTATGGTGTCGGACACCCTTCGCAAGAGCGGGTGCCCAGTCTCTGCATAGTAAATTGCGGGGGCGAGCACGTCGGCCAGTGACAGCCGCCCGTGATCACGCAGCATCAGCATCCAACCATCGAAAGCACCGGGAATGACCGTGGACAGAAGACCGTTTCCCGGGATCTTCTGAAGCCCCTCGCCCCGATAATGCGCGATCGTTGCGCCAGAAGGCGCCGGGCCCTGTGCGCAAAGGACGTCCGTCTTTCCGGACCCGGCGTGGTAAAGCAAAGCAGGCAAATCCCCGCCCGGCCCGTTCAGATGCGGCTCCACCACGTTCAGGACAAAACCCATGGCAACGGCGGCATCAAATGCGTTTCCACCCGCCTCTAGCATCTTCATGCCCACGGAGGAGGCGATCCAATGGGTGCTGGCCACCATACCAAAGGTGCCGTGAAGCTCGGGTCGGGTCGTGAAAGTCATTGCCCCCTCGTGCCAGCGTTCGGCGCCTGCGGCAAGTCAACGCGGCTTGAGCAATAATACCCGACTTTTCCAATCAGGTATTGACCTGACAAATTTTGTCGGATTAAACGCCTTCAGGTTTTTTAGTGAACGGAGACGCTTGAAATGCGCACTGCAGTCCTCTCGCTTCTGGCGGCCAGCACGGCCCTTCCCGCCTTTGCAGAAGAGATCAACATCTACTCCTATCGTCAGCCTGAACTGATCCAGCCGCTGCTGGATGGCTTCACCGAAAAGACCGGGATCGAGACCAACGTCGCGTTCCTGAGCCAAGGCTTGGTTGAGCGCCTGAAGGCCGAAGGCGCACGCTCCCCCGCCGATATCATCCTGACCGTCGACATCAGCCGCCTGACCGAGGCCAAGGACGCCGGCGTCACACAGTCGGTCGACAGTGAAGTCCTCAATAGCCAGATCCCAGCCAGCTTGCGTGACACAGACGGTCATTGGTTTGGCCTGACGACACGCGCGCGCATTGTCTACGCCTCCAAAGACCGCGTCGCTGAAGGCGAGATCACGACGTACGAAGACTTGACGGATCCGAAATGGAAAGGCCGTATCTGCACCCGTTCCGGGACGCACGTATACACGCTGGGTCTCTTGAGCGCCGTGATCGAGCACAATGGCGCCGAAGCCGCAGAGGCTTGGTTGGAAGGCGTAAAGGCGAACCTCGCCAAGGCACCAGAAGGGAATGACCGCGCGCAGGTCAAATCGATCTGGGCGGGTGAGTGCGATATTTCGCTCGGCAACACCTACTACATGGGTGCAATGCTGGACGATCCGGAACAGGCCGAATGGGCCAATTCCGTCCGGATCGAATTCCCGACCTTCGCCGATGGCCAAGGCACGCATGTCAACGTCTCTGGCGTGGCGATGACGGCCTCGGCCCCGAACAAGGACGAAGCATTGGCGTTCATGGAATACCTCGCATCGTCCGAAGCGCAGGCCATCTATGCCGCCGTCGTCAACGAATACCCAGCAAGCCCGGACGCTGAAACGTCCGAGCGCGTTGCAAGCTGGGGTGCGCTGAATGCCGACACCACACCGCTGACCGACATCGCTGCTAACCGCGGCGACGCCTTGCAGATGGTCGAGCGTGTCGACTTCGACGGCTGATCTTGCTGGACAAGTCATGCGCGGAGCGTCAAATCTCCGCGCATGGCACAAAAAATTATTATAGACACGGATCCCGGTCAGGACGACGCGGTCGCAATCTTGCTCGCGCTCGCCTCACCGGAACTGGATGTGTTGGGGATCACCGCTGTTGCTGGCAACGTTCCACTCCCCCTTACCGAAAAGAATGCCCGCATCGTCGTGGAGCTAACGGGTCGCGATGACGTTCCTGTCTTCGCTGGCTGCGATGCACCGCTGAGCCGCAAGCTCGTCACCGCAGAGCATGTCCATGGCAAGACGGGACTTGATGGTCCGCCACTTGACGACCCATCCCTTCCGCTTCAGCCAAAGCATGGGGTCGATTTTATCATCGACACGCTCCGCAAGGAGCCTTCGGGGACTGTCACGCTGGTGCCACTCGGGCCATTGACCAATATCGCGACGGCCTTTGAGAAAGCGCCAGATATTGTGGAGAAGGTTCAGCAGATCGTTCTCATGGGCGGCGCCTATTTTGAAGTTGGCAACATCACCCCAGCGGCTGAATTCAACATCTATGTCGACCCAGAGGCCGCTGATATTGTTTTCAAATCCGGCGCTCGCATTGTGGTCATGCCCTTGGATGTCACGCACAAGGCGCTGACGACCGCGCCACGCGTCAATTCCTTCAGGGCCATCGGCAACACCGCAGGTCACATGGTCGCTGCGTGGACTGATTTCTTTGAGCGCTTCGACAAGGAAAAGTATGGCTCCGAAGGGGCGCCGCTGCACGACCCATGCACCATTGCGTGGCTTTTGCAGCCAGACTTGTTCTCGGGACGCGAAATCAACGTCGAGATTGAAACGCAATCAGAACTGACACTTGGCATGACGGTTGCCGATTGGTGGGGTGTGACGGACAGACCCGCGAACGCGCTTTTTGTCGGGGATCTGGACGCCGACGGCTTTTATGCGCTTCTGACAGATCGACTGTCACGCCTGCCATGACGCTGCTTGCCCCGCCCGATCCAATCTGGGCGGTGGATGCCGAGGCCGAGATCCAGCGATGGACAAACGTCGTCGATGGCTTGATTGGCGTGCACCATATCGGCTCGACCTCTGTCCCCGGCCTGCCTGCCAAGCCAGTTTTGGACCTTTTGCCTGTGTTTGCCGACGATGCAGCGCGTCTGGAGGCACGCAGCGCCGTCGAAGGCATGGGGTACGATTGGAAGGGCGATCATGGCCTGGAAGGTCGGTCCTACGCTCGCTGCAAGGATGACGACGGGTCTAACCGGAGCGTTCACGCCCATTGCTATACGTTAGGCCATCCCGCCATCCGAAGACACCTTGCGTTTCGCGATGCGCTTCGCGAGAACGCAGCCCTCAGAGCCGGCTATACCGCTGTCAAAGCTGCTTGTGCAGCACGTCACCCGGCAGGCGGCGAAGGGTACCAAAGTTGCAAAAGCGCCTGGATCGACAAGGTCGAAGCCCGCGCCTTGGAGAGCTAAGACATGACCGAGATCCTGCACCTTGCGGGCGAGCCCGATCTTGACCGAATCCTGCCCATGGCGGCCGCTTTCCATGCCGAAGAAGGGTTGGATCTGTCGGACGAGCATCGGCTGAACGCCCTTTTGCCGCTTTTGAAGGGCGAACCGCACGGCGCGATCTGGTTGATCGGTCCGAAGATTTCGCCAGTGGGCTACATCGTGGTTTGCTTTGGATGGTCGATCGAATTCGGTGGTCTTGACGCAATTATCGATGAGGTCTGGATTCGCGAAAAAGTGCGCGGCCGCGGGATGGGTGGCGAAGTCTTGCGCGTTCTAACGGCGAACCTGTCGGCGGCTGGAGTTCGAGCGGTTCACCTGGAAGTCGGAGGCGACAACCCGAAGGCAGAGCGTCTCTATCGTCGGGCTGGCTTTCGCAAGCGCGACGGCTATCACCTCATGAGTTGGATTGCCTAGGCGCGCACCCGTGAAAATGTCCCGGCATTGCCCTATCTTTCAGTCATGACCCCATCGATCCCCTTCGACAACAGCTACGCCACCCTGCCCGACCGCTTCTATACGCGCATGTCGCCAACACCGGTGGGCGACCCCGGCGTGCTGGCGATCAACGCGCCCTTGGCCGACAAGCTTGGCATCGACGCGGACTGGCTGGGGTCTGATGCTGGCTTGCAGGTTCTGGCGGGAAACGCTGTTCCGGACGGAGCTGCGCCATTGGCGCAAGTCTATGCCGGACATCAGTTCGGGGGCTTCTCACCTCAGCTTGGGGATGGTCGGGCTATCCTGCTGGGCGAAGTGATGGGGCGTAACGGCAAGCGTTACGACATTCAGTTGAAGGGATCCGGCCCGACGCCCTATAGCCGGATGGGCGATGGTCGGGCCTGGGTCGGGCCTGTCCTGCGGGAATACATTGTCAGCGAGGCAATGTATGCGCTTGGCGTTCCGACAACACGGTCGCTGGCCGCTGTCACAACTGGCGAGCCGGTCTTCCGGGAGGCCACCCTGCCTGGCGCGGTGCTGACACGCGTAGCCGAGAGCCATATTAGGGTCGGCACCTTCCAGTATTTCGTCGGCAAGGGCGACATGGAGTCGGTCAAAGTTCTGGCCGATCATGTGATCGCCCGCCACTACCCGGAAGCCGCCGAAACAG
>CAZMKY010000414.1:0-4156 GCA_964566835.1 uncultured Rhodobacterales bacterium | reverse complement strand
CGTTGCTGGTCGGCCCTCCGGGCACTGGTAAGACCCTGCTGGCGCGCGCCATCGCGGGCGAGGCGGGCGTGCCGTTCTTCACCATCTCGGGGTCCGACTTTGTCGAGATGTTCGTGGGCGTCGGCGCCAGCCGCGTGCGCGACATGTTCGAGCAGGCCAAGAAGAACGCGCCCTGCATCGTCTTCATCGATGAAATCGACGCCGTGGGCCGGTCCCGTGGTGTTGGCTATGGCGGCGGCAACGACGAACGCGAACAGACGCTGAACCAGCTTCTGGTCGAGATGGATGGTTTTGAGGCGAACGAAGGCATCATCATCGTCGCAGCGACCAACCGTCCGGACGTTCTGGACCCGGCCCTTCTGCGCCCCGGTCGTTTCGACCGTCAGGTTCAGGTGCCGAACCCGGATATCAAGGGCCGCGAAAAGATCCTTGGTGTCCATGCCCGCAAGGTGCCGCTTGGCCCGGATGTTGATCTTCGGATCATCGCGCGCGGCACACCCGGTTTCTCGGGCGCTGATCTTGCGAATCTGGTGAACGAATCTGCGCTGATGGCGGCGCGCGTCGGTCGTCGTTTCGTGACGATGGAAGATTTCGAAAACGCCAAGGACAAAGTGATGATGGGCTCTGAGCGGCGCTCCATGGTCATGTCTGAGGACGAGAAGAAGCTGACGGCCTATCACGAGGCGGGCCACGCCATCGTGGGTCTGAACCTGCCGCAGCATGACCCGATCCACAAAGCGACGATCATTCCGCGCGGACGTGCCTTGGGCATGGTGCTGAGCTTGCCGGAACGCGACCGCATCTCGGCCAGCTATACGTGGTTCACATCGCGCATCGCGATGGCCATGGGTGGACGCGTCGCAGAAGAGATCACGTTCGGCAAGGAAAACGTGACCTCCGGCGCGGCACAGGACATCAAGATGGCAACGCAGATGGCGCGGGCCATGGTCACGCAATATGGCTTTGCCGATGAGCTTGGCATGGTCGACTACGCCAACGAGCAGCAGAGCTATCTGGGCGCGTACAACGGCGGCACCCAGCACTCGGAAGAGATGCAGAAGAAGATCGACGCCAAGGTTAAGGAGCTGATCGACGACGGCTACGAGACTGCGCGCCGGGTGCTGACCGAAAAAGGCGACGAGTTTGAGCGTCTGGCCCAAGGCCTGTTGGAGTATGAAACGCTGACAGGCGACGAGATCACGAAGGTGATTGCAGGTGAGCCGCTGAACCGTGGCGATGACGACGATGGCGAAGACACCCCCGGCGGCACGGCCTCGATCACGGCGATCCCGAAGACCGCCAAGTCGCGTCCCAAGGACGACGACGGCGGAATGGAGCCGGAGCCGACGTAAATCGGTCTGGGAAGACCCTGAAAAAAAGACGCCCGATCGCATCCGCGCTCGGGCGTTTTCTTTTTTGACTAGCCCGTTGGCTTCGGCACGTGCTGGTCAATCAGCACAGGGTTCCCATCGGGGTCGACTACGACAAAGCTGGCGGGGCCGTCACCATCAAGCCCGGCCTCCTGCATCGTCTCAAGCCCGTCTGCGGCCAAACGGCTGTGGAGGACGCGGACGTCTTCAAAGCCGTCCACAGCTTCCGCAGACTGCGTCCAGCCGGGATTAAAGGTCAGGATGTTGTCTTCGAACATGCCTTGAAAGAGGCCAATCAGCGTGTCGCCGTTTTTCAAGATCAGATAGCCATGATCCGGATCACCCGCGAAGGTTTCAAACCCGAGCTTCGCGTAAAAGTCCTTGGAGGCCGACAAATCCTTGACGGCCAGGCTGACGGAAAATGCGCCAAGTGACATGAAACGTCCCTTCTGAAATCTGTGCGGATGTCAGCCAATATGCCAGATCGGCTCTTGTTTGTCGCCGGAAAGGCTGGTGACACTCTGCAGTGCCTGAATCGCGAACCCAAAGGACGTCTGATGCCTGCTCTTGTGCCCACCGATATCATTGGCCGTGTCGTCTGGCTGGGACGCGTGTTCGACCGGGATACAACGCTTCGGTCCGAGGCCGTCGATCAGCTTTTGGCAAGTTTCGACGGGATCGAGGGCGAGGATCACGGCACTGCCGTCAGGGCGTCCTGCAGTCGCGTCACATCGCAATATCCCAAGGGCACGACCATTCGGAACACGCGTCAGTTGTCGGTCGTTAGTCAGGAAGAGCTCGATGCCATCGCGGCCGAGATGGGTATGGACGCCGTCGATCCGGCATGGATCGGGGCAACGATGGTGATCGAAGGCATCCCCGACTTCACACATATTCCACCGTCGTCGCGATTGCAGGCTGAAGGCGGCGCGACGTTGACCGTGGACATGGAAAATCGACCTTGTCACCTGCCGGCCAAGGTCATCGACGGCGACGTCCCGGGCAAGGGCGGCGCGTTCAAGGCGGCAGCGAAGGATCGGCGCGGTGTCACCGCTTGGGTCGAACGCGAAGGCACCTTCAAGGTGGGTGAAGCCATCCGGCTTCACATCCCCGCGCAACGGGCCTGGGCCCCCTGACACATCGACGCACCGCGCATCGGAAATTCCGGGATGACCCAAGGATAACTCTTCTGTAAGGGGGCAATACGGAACTCAGGGGAGCACGGCAGATGTCGGCCACACGTATTGATGGAAAAGCGTTTGCAGCGGATGTGCGGGCCAAGGTGGCCACGCATGTCACACGTTTGAAAGACGACCACGGCATTACGCCCGGTCTGGCCGTCGTCCTGGTGGGCGAAGATCCCGCCAGCCAAGTTTATGTCCGCTCAAAGCACAAGGCGACCGTCGAGGCAGGCATGGCCTCGTTCGAGCATCGTCTGGAGGCCGATACCTCGGAAGAGGATCTTCTGGCGCTGATCACGGACTTGAACAACGATCCTGCCGTCCACGGCATTCTGGTGCAGCCGCCGCTGCCCGGACACTTGGACAGTGATCTGGTCATCAACTCGATCGATCCGGCCAAGGATGTCGATGGCTTCCACATCTCAAATGTCGGTCTTCTGGGAACGGGTCAGAAGTCGATGGTGCCGTGCACACCGCTTGGCTGTCTGATGCTGCTGCGGGACCATTACGGGTCCTTGTCCGGCAAGAACGCCGTTGTCATCGGCCGGTCCAACATCGTGGGCAAGCCGATGGCGCAGCTTCTCTTGGGCGACAGCTGCACCGTGACGATCGCGCATTCGCGCACGGCCGATCTGCCGGGTGTCGTGCGTCAGGCCGATATCGTCGTGGCCGCAGTTGGCCGCCCTGAAATGGTCCCTGGCGATTGGATCAAGCCGGGTGCCGTGGTCATCGACGTGGGCATCAACCGCATCGACGCCGGCGAAGGCAAGACGCGCCTTGTGGGCGATGTGGACTATGCCAGTGCATCGGAAGTCGCAGGCGCGATCACGCCTGTGCCGGGCGGCGTCGGTCCGATGACCATTGCATGCCTCTTGGCCAACACGGTCACGGCGTGCAGCCGCGCGAATGGTCTGGCAGAGCCGGAGGGCCTGACGGCCTAAATCTACAACGGGATCATTGTCCCGATAAGGCGCGCGATTTCGGTCGTCGCGCCTTCTTTTTCGACCATCACGCTGGCCTCAACCGCGAACACGCGTCGGCCCGGTCGGATGACGCGGCCGGTTGCAATCAACCGATCGCCGGCACCCGGACGCAAAAGGTTGATCTTCATCTCGATCGTGTTCACCTCGGCCTCTTCCGGCATGAGAGACAGGGCGGCGTAGCCCGCCGCGCTGTCGCCAATCGCGAAGGTCAGACCCGCATGTGCGTAACCGTGCTGTTGTTGCAGATGTGGCGCGACAGGTGCCGTGATGACGACATGGCCGGGGGCCAGTTCGGAAAGCGATGCGCCCAATGTCTCCATCATCGTCTGGCGTGCGAAACTATCGCGTATCTTGGCCTCGACTTCGGGTGTCATGAGGCAAATCCCGGAACGGGCACTTGGATGACGCGCCGACCTGTCAGAAAGGCGAAGGCCTTGTCTTCGAACAGGCGGCGAAGAGATGGTGTCGTCCAGTCCAGACCGCCCGTGTACCAGCCATAGGCAGGCAGGATCAGCCGCTTGGCGTCCTGCATGAAGCAGGGTCGTGCCATGCCACGAACCCGGGCCTTGGGGTGATAATGGCCCGAAACTTCGCCCGGACCGGCGCTTGCGCGCGCGATATG
>CAZMKY010000413.1:0-1729 GCA_964566835.1 uncultured Rhodobacterales bacterium | reverse complement strand
ATCTGCGTCACGCATGACGTGGATGAGGCGATCCTGCTGGCTGACCGCGTTGTCATGATGACCAACGGCCCGCAGGCGACGATCGGCAAAATCACAAAGGTCGATCTTCCGCGCCCCCGTACACGGAAAGCCCTGTTGGAGCACCCGGATTACTACGCCTATCGGCAGGAAGTCCTCGATTTCCTTGAAGAATACGAGCACGGCGCAAAGCCGAAACCCAAGCCAACAGCCATCGCAGCGGAGTGAACTTGATGAAGAACCTCGTGATCATTGGAGGTGGGATGGCCGCCGGGCGCCTGATCGAGCATGTGCTCGACGCGGGCGGCTGGAACATCACGCTTTTCAATGCCGAACCACGCGGCACTTACAACCGCATCATGCTTTCGCCGGTTCTATCGGGCGAAAAGACGTATGAAGAAATCGTCACGCACGACGGCAGCTTCTATGTCGACAATGACGTCTGCTGTCGCTTCGGCGAGCGTGTGACGGCGATTGACCGGACCGCCAAGACCGTCACCGGTGAACATGGGCAACCGGTGCCGTACGACAAGCTGGTCATCGCGACCGGATCCGACCCCTTCATGATCCCCCTGCCCGGCCACGATCTGGACGGCGTCATTGCCTACCGCGATCTGGAAGACACGGAAAAGATGATGGGCCTTGGCGAAGGTGACAAAGCCGTTGTCATCGGCGGCGGTCTTCTGGGTCTGGAAGCGGCGGCAGGGATGCACGCACGCGGCGTTGACGTGACGGTCGTGCACCTGATGGGCCACCTGATGGAACGCCAGCTTGATGAGGCGGCGGGATATCTGCTTCGCAAGGAGCTTGTGAGCCGCGGCATCAAGGTTCTCTGCTCGTCCAACTCCAAAGAAATCCTTGGCGAGAACGGACAGGTCCGCGCCCTGATGCTGGACAATGGCACAGAGTTGCCCTGTGATCTGCTGGTGATGGCGGTGGGCATTCGCCCGGCCACGGCGCTGGCCAAATCGGCAGAGCTTGCGGTCGGACGCGGCATCCATGTCGATAATCAGATGATCACCAGCGACGAAGACATTCTGGCCATCGGCGAATGCGTCGAACATGACGGTCAGCTCTTTGGCCTCGTCGCACCGCTTTACGACCAGGCCAAGGTCGCAGCCGCCACACTCACGGGCACCGAGGCCAGCTTCGTCAATCGGGAAACAGCAACCAAGCTGAAGGTGACAGGCTGCGATCTGTTCTCGGCGGGTGATTTTGCGGACGGGGACGATCGCGAAGACATCGTCTTCCGCGACCCGGCGCGAGGCGTCTACAAGCGCCTCGTCCTGCAAGACAATCGCCTGATCGGTGCGGTCATGTATGGCGACACCGCTGACGGAAGCTGGTTTCACGGCTTGATCAAGGACGGCACCGACGTCAGTGAAATGCGCGAAACCCTGATCTTTGGGCCTGCCTACCAAGGGGGGGCCGCACTGGACCCTATGGCGGCCGTTGCAGCCTTACCGGCTGACGCAGAAATCTGCGGCTGCAACGGCATTTGCAAAGGTCAGATCGTTGGCGCCATCGAGGCTGGCGCGCATTCGCTTGGCGATGTGCAAGCCACCACGAAGGCGTCCAGTTCTTGCGGCACCTGCACGGGGCTTGTCGAACAGCTTCTTGCCGTCACGCTCGGCGATGAATTCGAACTTCCGACCGCCAAGCCCGTGTGCGGCTGCACGGATCTGACGCACGAAGACGTCCGCCGCCTGAT
>CAZMKY010000412.1:0-8267 GCA_964566835.1 uncultured Rhodobacterales bacterium | reverse complement strand
CGAAGCGGCGGATGACGGCGCGACGATCCTCAAGGGCAACCAGAAAGTCCTCTTCGCGCGCCTGTCCGATGCGAAGTTCTTCTGGGAAAACGACCTTCGCATCGCCGAAGCTGGCATGACACCTTGGACGGACGCACTGACCAACGTGACATTCCACAACAAGCTTGGCAGCCAGGCGGCCCGGATCAACAGGATCGCGACCTTGGCCCGCGCCATCGCACCTGTCGTGGGGGCCGATGCCGACCACGCCGAACAGGCCGCGCGCATCGCCAAGGCCGACCTCTCGTCCGAGATGGTCTACGAATTCCCCGAGCTTCAGGGCATCATGGGAACCTACTATGCCAAGGCCGCAGGGCTGTCGGGTGACGTGGCAGCGGTGGCCGGTGAACACTACCAACCGCTCGGGCCATCCGACACGGTGCCGACAGCGCCTCTGTCCGTCACGGTCGCTTTGGCCGACAAGCTCGACACACTGACCGGCTTCTGGGCGATCGATGAGAAGCCAACAGGATCGAAAGACCCCTTCGCGCTCCGCCGTGCGGCGCTGGGTGTGATCCGTCTTGTGCTGGACAATGATCTTCGGACCAACCTTTCCGACGTCATCAAGGCGCATCTGGATCACTTGTCCAATAATGATCAAATGCATGCATCATCCGGTTCCGAATTGAACATTTCGATCAATTCTGACGATGTCGCAGCCGATCTTATGGGTTTTGTCCACGATCGCCTGAAGGTCTTCCTGCGCGATCGCGGCATCCGCCACGACGTGATCGACGCCTGCCTCGCCATGCCGGGCGCGGACGATCTGACGCTTCTGGCCAAGCGTGCGGACGCGCTATCGGTGATGCTGAAGACAGAAAATGGCGAAAACCTGCTGCAGGGTTTCAAGCGGGCCTTTAACATTCTGACCCAGGCGGAAGAGAAGGACGGCGTGGAATATTCGTTCGGCGCGGACCGCAAATTCGCCGAAGCCGAGGCGGAACTGGCGCTCTTCGACGCGCTTGATGCTGCGGATGCAAAGATCGCCCCGTCAATGGAAGCCGAAGACTTCGGCGCCGCGATGCGCGCGATGGCGGACCTCCGCGAGCCGATCGACAGCTTCTTCGAAGCTGTTCAGGTGAACGCCGACAATGGGGCTATCCGGCGGAATCGTTTGAACCTTTTGCACCGCATCAGCACCACCTGCCGGGCTGTCGCAGACCTGACACGGATCGAAGGCTAACTGTAACGTTGCGTTGACGCGGCTTGATTGACGGGTCAATCGGCGTATGCTCCTTGCAAGGAGTTCGCCGCAGTGCAGCAACATGTCGACCTGGCCGAATTTGTAGCCGTTGATCCGACGGCGAAGATCGCCGTGGATACCCACGGCGGCCGGGCGAAATGTTTGCAACGTCTGGTGCGCCTCGACATGCCAGTCCCCAAGACCGTCGCAATCCCGTTCCAGACCGTGCGCCGCATTGCCGAAGGTCACCGGATCGACACGAACGCTTTGTTGCAACTCTTTGGCGAGACACCACTTTTGTCGGTCAAGCCGTCCAGCCAAGACCCCGACTGGGGCGGCCCTGTCGGCGTTCTGAATATCGGCATGAACGATGCCAGACGCGCGGAATTGGCCAACATCCGCGGTCACGAAGCCGCAGATGATCTCTACCGGCGCTTTATCCAGATGTTTTCGGTCAACGTCGAACATCTCGACCCGGATCTCTTTGAGACGGATGATCTTTCCGAACTTCTGGAAATCTACGAAGACGAAATGGACGCGCCGTTTCCGGATGATCCGGCGGTGCAGTTGATGGAAGTCCTCCGTTCCATGGCGCGGGCATGGGACGGCACCAGTGCCCGCCTTCTGCGTGAGGCCCGCGGCGCACCCGCCGACGCCGGCCTTGGTCTTGTCGTCCAAGCCATGGCGCCGGGCATCGGCCCCGCGGAAAGTGGATCCGGCGTCATCCAGTTTGTGTCGTCGGACACCGGTCTGCCGCAGATAACCGGCAGATATCTTTCGCAAAGTCAGGGTCGCGAGGCGCTGACCGAAGACGCGTCACTCTATTTGACGCGCGACCCGCGTGGCCCGTCCCTTCAGGACCGTGCCCCGGACGTTTTCGACGAATTGATGCACTACGGCGATGTGTGCCGCGTCCGTCTCCGCGAAGAGATGCAGATCGAATTCGCGCTCGATGGCGGCATGCTCTACGTGCTCGATGCCGTGCGCATCCCGCGCAATGAACGGGCCAATGTGCGGATTGCTGTAACGCTGGCGCAAGATGGGATTATCCCGCCGGAGGAGGCCGTTCTGCGCGTCCAACCGCGCGGCCTGACTGAGCTGATGCACCGCCAGACCGATCCGACGGCGCCACGCGACCTCTTTTCGTCCGGCATCGCAGCCAGCCCCGGCGCCGCGACCGGCAAGCTGGTGTTTTCATCCACCGCAGCGCAAGCCAGCGCCGCGCGGGGAGAGCCTTGCGTGCTTGTTCGCCGCGAAACCTCGCCAGAAGATGTGCGCGGCATGCACGCCGCAGTGGCCGTCCTGACCGAACGCGGCGGGGCAACCAGTCATGCAGCGGTGATCGCACGCGGTCTGGGTCTTCCCGGCGTGGTAGGCGCATCCGGGCTCAATATCGACCGCCGGGCGAAATCCGTCACCGGGGATGACGGACGCGTTTTGCAAGAAGGCGACCTTGTCACCGTTGACGGCACGCGCGGCGCCGTCCTCGTCGGTGAAACCATTTTGTTGGAGCCGGCATTGGACGATGCCTTCCGCACGCTTCTGGGCTGGGCCGATGATGTCCGCGACATCGGGGTGCGCGCCAATGCGGACACGACAGCGGACGCTTTGATGGCGCTGAACTTCGAGGCCGAAGGGATCGGCCTTTGCCGAACCGAACACATGTTCTTCGAGGAAGCGCGCCTGACCCTGATGCGGGAGATGATCTTCGCCTCGACCGATGCGGCACGTGACGCCGCATTGAAGCGGCTTGTGCCTTTGCAGGTTGCCGACTTCACAGAGCTTTTCCGGATCATGGTCGGTCGCCCGGTAACGATCCGCCTGTTCGATCCGCCACTGCACGAATTCCTGCCACAGAACCGCGAAGGACTGCGCGATCTGGCCGATGCGCTTGGCGTGCCGCTGTCCAAGGTGACACGTCGGGTGGAGGCACTGGAAGAATACAATCCCATGCTGGGACTGCGCGGCGTACGCCTTGGCGTGACGATGCCGGCGATCTATACGGCGCAAGCCCGGGCCATTTTTCTGGCGACCATTGCGGCAAGCGAGGGGGGCGATGCCGTCGTGCCCGAGATCATGTTGCCCTTGGTTTCGGCCAAGCGGGAAGTGGAGCTGATCAAGACCCACATCGATGCCGTTGCCGCCGCTGTCCGGACGGAAACCGGGGCGGACTTCGACTACAAGGTCGGTGTCATGGTTGAAACACCGCGTGCCGCCCTTCGCGCGGACGACATTGCACAGCATTCAGCCTTCCTGAGTTTCGGTACGAACGACCTGACGCAGATGACCTATGGCCTCAGCCGGGATGATGCCGGTCGCTTCATGGGCGCCTACGTCGCGCAAGGCGTCTTCGCCGAAGATCCGTTCCACGCGCTTGATCTGGATGGCGTGGGCGAACTTTTGACAATCGGGGCAGCAAGGGGCCGCAGTGTGCAGCCGCAATTGACGCTGTCCCTCTGTGGCGAACATGGGGGCGACCCGGCCTCCATCGCCTTCTGTCGTCGGGCAGGATTCGACTACGTCTCCTGCTCTCCGTTCCGCGTGCCGGTTGCCCGACTGGCGGCCGCGCACCTCGCTTTGACGGAAAAACTGGACCCAAAGGGCGCCTGAACGCTCAAAATCAGTGTTCTGCTACATTTTTCGGCAAATTTCCGCCGAGATGATCCCCAAACGTCAACAGTTTGTCGCAGTTCCAAGGGTGGACCTCGCGTCAGCCTTTCTGTAGCGAGTGCGCAACAGACGGAACTGATGTTGGGCCGAGTGTCGGCCAGTGGAGGGGGCTCCATGATCGTAAAGACTGCTATCAAGGCTGCAACCGCAGCCATCACAGCCGCGTTGATTTCCGGTGCGGCGCTTGCCGAAGTCAAAGTTTCTGCTTCGAACGACCCCTCGGTGTCTGCCGCGGACCGTTTGGAGTTGCTTTTTGGTGCCGAGCGCGACGTGCTGAGCACCTTGAATTCCGGCGATATCTCAAAGCTGATGAACGCGCCCGAAACGGAAGTGCCGACGGAAATCAGCTACACCCGCGATTTCGTATCCGAGTTGCCCTTTGTTGCGGCTGGGGACGAGTGGGAATGCCTGACCGAAGCGCTGTATTTTGAGGCGCGTGGTGAGCGTGTGAAGGGCATCTTTGGCGTGGCCGAGGTCATCCTCAACCGCGTGGAAAGCCCGAAATACCCCAACTCGGTCTGCGGCGTCGTGAACCAGGGTACCGGCAAGCGCTATCAGTGCCAGTTTACCTACACCTGCGACGGTCGTCCCGAAACAATCAGCGAGCCGGCGGCCTACCGCAAGGTCGGCAAGATCGCGAAACTGATGTTGGATGGGGCGCCGCGTGTTCTGACGGATGGTGCAACGCATTATCACACGAAATCAGTGAACCCGCGTTGGGCTCGTGTCTTCCCGAAGACGGCGACGATCGGCTACCACATCTTCTACAAGCAGCCGGGCAGCCTGGGCTGACGTCACGATCTGAAATCTTTGGTGAGTTGCCACAGGGCGCATCTGCTGGTTTAGCAGGTAAAAAAGCGCGAGGGGCAGATCGGTGAGAAAGCTATTCGGAACGGACGGGGTGCGGGGCAAGGCCAACGAAGCCCCGATGACAGCGGAACTTGCGCTGAAGCTTGGTGCGGCCGCCGGCAGGTATTTTCGGCGCGACGGGTCCCCGGCGCACCGTGTGGTCATCGGTAAAGACACGCGGCTGTCTGGCTATATGTTCGAAAACGCCCTGACGGCTGGCTTCACATCCACTGGCATGAACGTGCTTTTGCTTGGCCCGGTGCCGACACCGGCCGTTGGGCTTTTGGTGCCGTCCATGCGCGCCGATGTGGGCGTTATGATTTCGGCCAGCCACAACCCGCACCACGACAATGGCATCAAGTTTTTCGGGCCGGATGGGTTCAAGCTGTCGGACGAGGCTGAAGCGGAAATCGAGGCTTTGGTCGCAGGCGAGATCGCGTTGGCTCAGGCGGGCAATATCGGCCGTGCCAAACGTATCGACGATGGTCGCTTCCGCTATGTTGAACGGGTGAAGTCAACGTTCCCGGCTGACCTCTCTCTTGACGGTCTGAAGGTCGTCATCGATTGCGCCAATGGTGCCGCTTACCGCGCCGCGCCGGAGGTTCTGTGGGAACTGGGCGCAGAAGTCATTCCAGTCGGCGTGTCCCCAAACGGCACCAACATCAACGCCGGTTGCGGTTCGACCAACACCGGGCTTGCGGCCGAAACGGTCATTCAGCACGGCGCGCATGTTGGCATTTGTCTCGACGGTGATGCTGATCGGGTAATGATCATTGATGAGACCGGCCAAGTGGCGGACGGCGATCAGATCATGGCGCTGTTCGCCAAGCGGTGGTCCGACGAGGGCACGCTGAAGGGCAACACGCTGGTCGCAACGGTGATGTCCAATCTGGGTCTGGAACGCCATCTTCAGGACGCGGGCATTGCACTTCACCGAACCGCCGTGGGCGACCGCTATGTTGTAGAGGCCATGCGCGCCAATGGCTTCAATCTGGGCGGCGAACAGTCTGGCCACATCGTTATGACCGACTATGCGACGACGGGTGACGGCCTATTGGCCGGTCTGCATTTCTTGGCCGAGATGGTTCGAACTGATCGCCGCGCGAGCGAGCTGACGCAAGTCTTCACCAAAGTGCCGCAGCTTCTGAAGAACGTCCGTTTCGAGGCCGGGACGGATCCTCTGTCCGCCGACAGCGTCAAGGCCAGCATTGCCGATGGCGAGGCGCGCATGGGCGCAATCGGTCGCGTTCTGATCCGGAAATCGGGCACAGAACCTTTGATCCGCGTGATGGCGGAATGCGAAGACGAAGGCCTTCTCAAGCAAGTGGTCGATCAAATCGTGGCGGACGTCGAAGCGGCTTGATGGGCCTCTAGCTGCGGCGGCGAACCTGTGTCAGCGCCATGCCCGCCAGGATCAAGGCAAGCGCGATGAACAAGCTCTTCGAGACGGGTTCCCCAAGAATGAGAATGCCAAAAATAACGGCCCAGATCGGGACCTGAAACCCGACGCTCGACATGAATGTTGGCCCGGCTGAACGGATGACAGTGACGCGCAAATAGGCGGCCAGGGCAGTCGGCAGCAGGGCCAGGGCCAGCAAGGCCAATGTCGGTGCGCGCGGAAATTCGGTTGGAAAACCCTCTGTGGCGAGCATGAAGGGAAACAGGAAAGCCGCGCCAACGACCAGTTGCGACAAGGCCAGCGCGATGGGGTCCACAGGCGGTGCCAGTCGCGTCGTCAAAGATCCAATCGCATAACAGCACGCGGCACCAAGGCAGGCCAATCGGCCCAGCGTTTCGGGCCCCGACCAGCCTTCGGTGACCAGCCCGGGGCCCAGCAAGATGACGACACCCAGAAACCCCAGCAGGAAGCCTGCACCCTTGCGCCAGTTCAACGTGTCGCCCGGCACGAAGAAATGCGCCAAGGGCAGAACGAAAAGAGCGACAGACGACATTGCGACACCGGCAAACCCGGATGAGACCCGCGTTTGTCCCCAAGACAGCAAAAGGAAGGGCAGGGCGGCGCCAAAGAAACCGATCAAGAGGAAGTAGGGCACATGCGCGCGTGTCGGGCGGGGCCCGTCGCTCCTCGGTAGGAGGAGTGCGATCGCGATCATTGCAATCGCCCCAAGCATCAGGCGCCCCGTTGCGGTTTGGACAGGCCCATATCCCCGAAGCGTCAGCGCGATGCCCAGAAAGGCGCCGCCCCAGACAAGCCCAAGCGTCAGGATCGACAGCCAGTTGCCCAGCGTCGGCTTGGAAATCGCGGTGCGGTTTGCGCCAAGAGAGGTGCCTTGTTTCATCTTCCGCGTGCTTTCGAAAATACGGGGTGGCTAAAGTGAAATCGGGCCGGACGCCATGCTGACGACCGGCCCGACTGTTGTCTTGGGAAGAGACCTTCCCGAAAGTGCAGACTTAGTTCTTGGCCTGGTCGACCAGCTTGCCAGCCGAGATCCACGGCATCATGCCGCGCAGCTTTTCGCCGGTTTCTTCGATCTGGTGCGCATCGTTGATGCGGCGGGTCGACTTGAACATGGGCTGACCAACAGCGTTTTCCTGCATGAAGTCACGGACAAAACGACCGGTCTGAATGTCGGTCAGGATGTCTTTCATGCGCTTCTTGGTCTCGTCATAGGGCAGAACGCGTGGGCCAGAGACGTATTCGCCATACTCGGCCGTGTTCGAGATCGAGTAGTTCATGTTCGCGATGCCGCCTTCGTAGATCAGATCCACGATCAGCTTCACTTCATGCAAACACTCGAAGTACGCCATTTCTGGTGCATAGCCGGCTTCGGTCAGCGTCTCGAAGCCGCAACGGATCAGCTCGACCAAACCGCCGCACAGAACAGCCTGTTCGCCGAAGAGGTCGGTTTCACACTCTTCCTTGAAGTTCGTCTCGATGATGCCCGAACGTCCGCCGCCGATGGCCGAACAGTAGGACAAGCCGATTTCCAGAGCCTTGCCGCTGGCATCGTTGTCCACAGCAACCAGGCAAGGCACGCCGCCGCCTTTGACGTATTCGCCGCGCACAGTGTGGCCCGGGCCTTTCGGCGCCATCATGATGACGTCAACACCGGCCTTTGGCTCGATCAGGCCAAAGTGCACATTGAGGCCGTGCGCAAATGCAATCGCGGCACCTTCGCGCAGGTTGTCGTGGACGTACTTCTTGTAGGTCTCGGCCTGCAGTTCGTCCGGCATGGTGAACATCATCAGGTCACACCAAGCTGCGGCTTCGGCGATGCCCATGACCGTCAGGCCTTCGCCTTCGGCTTTCTTGGCAGAGGGCGAGCCTTCGCGGAGCGCAACGGCCAAGTTCTTCGCGCCGCTGTCGCGCAGGTTCAGCGCGTGGGCGTGACCTTGGGAGCCATAGCCGAGGATGGCCACTTTCTTGTCTTTGATCAGATTGATGTCGCAATCGCGGTCGTAGTAAACACGCATGTTCCGTCCTCCTTGGAATTCGATTGCGGCGAACATATCGGGGAAAAGCCGATTTGCGAGGTTCGTTTGGTCATTTTTTGATGTAATAACG
>CAZMKY010000411.1:0-2076 GCA_964566835.1 uncultured Rhodobacterales bacterium | reverse complement strand
CCGTGCGCACAACCTTTTCGCGCTCAACCGGTCCGCCCATCGCCTTTTGGCGGGCGCGTTCCTGTTTGCGCTTCATCGCAGCCAGAGACTTCTGACGACCACCTTCGCCGCCAGACAACGCCTGGTTCAGCGTCAATTTGCCGGAGCGGCGACCATCGTCGCGTCCGCCGCCACGATTGCGGCGATCGTTGTTTCGGTCGTCCCGTTCCTTGCGCGGCGCCGCAGCAGGCTTACCGCCGCCACGTGGGCCAGTGTCTTCCTTTGCCGGCGCAGGCGCGGCTGCAGGAGCAGCGGCCGCACGGGCCTTCGCTTCTTCGGCTTCGCGCTGGCGACGTTCGTCTTCTTCGGCCTTGGCTTTGGCGCGCTCTTCGCGCTCCCGCTCTTCGCGTTCCTTGGCTTCCGCTTCGGCACGACGACGCTCACGCTCTTCCGCGCGCGCCTTTTCCTCGGCTTTCCGCTTCTCTTCTTCTTCAGTCTCACGCGCTTTGGCGGCCGCGAGGGCCTTCATGCGACGTTCGAGTTCCGCGTCCGAGATACCGGCTGGACGCTTCTTCGGATCACCGCCAGCGGCAGCGCCGCCTGAAGCTTTGCCCGTGCCGCCTGCGTTCCCACCTGGTTTCGGCACGACAACGCGCTTGCGCTTGGTCTCCACCACGACATTCTTTGTCCGGCCATGGCTGAAGCTTTGCTTCACCTGTCCGGGGCCGCGGTTCAACCCAAGTGTCTTTTTGCCGTCAGTATCACTCATGGAGCTTCTATTACCTTTCCAGTGGCCAGATCGCCACCGTCACCTTTGCGAACGCCGGATAGCCTGATGGCGTCCTCTCTGATCCGTTCAGTGAGTCCGCCAAAACCGAGCGCCGCATGTATCACACGATCCCGCCCGAAGGACAAACCCAATTCTGAGGCGGTCAAAACGTCGAAAAACGACCCTTTTCCGCCCGGTCGGTAAAGCTTTTGCTTGCCCCTTTCCGACCCATCCGAGGCCTGAAGAAGAATCCGAACCTCTTCCCGACCCAACCAATCTTTGACCTTCTCATATCCCGCCACGGCCCGACCTGCCTTCCGCGCCATCGAAACGCCGTCGATCACGCGTCGTGCCAGAAGCGCCTCGACCTGATCCGCAAGGTCTTCCGGAACCGTTACCTTTGCGCGCGCTGCCCGCGCGAAAAGGCCTTTTGACACGGCGATTTCAAGGGCGTCACGTTCAGCCGCGACCCAGATGCCCCGCCCCGGCAGCTTCTCCAGAATGTCTGGCGTCACCACATCGTCGGGCGAGATGCCAAAGCGGATCAAGCCCCGCTTTGGCTGCACCTCGCCCGTCGCTATACAGCGCCGTTCTGGATCGCTTCGATCCTTGTCTTTGCCACCGCGCGCCATCTGGCGTCAGTCTCCGAGGCCTGAGATCAGGCCTCGGCCTCCTCTTCGCCTTCGGCGTCTTCTGCCTCGGCTTCAAGGTCCGCAGGATCAACCCAACCCAACTGGATTCGGGCCGTCATCACCATGTTCTGGGCTTCTTCAAGGCTGACGTCGAAGGGTTCCAGAATGCCGTCATCCTTCGAGCGTTCGCCGTTGACCGTCGTCCAGCCACCCGCCAGTTCCCAGTCGGCACAGGTCGCAAAGTCTTCCAGCGTCTTCACGTCGTCCTTGGCCAAGGCTTCCACCATCTGGGGTGTCAGGCCTTCGAATTCAATAAGGCTGTCCTCTGCACCAAGCTCGCGTGCGACCTCCAAGGCTTTCCGGTTGATCGCCTCGATGTGGTCGCGTGCACGCGCCTGGAGTTCGTTGGCGGTGTCTTCGTCGACACCGTCAATGACCAGAAGCTCGTCCAGTTCGACGTAGGCCACTTCTTCGAGGTTCGTGAACCCTTCCGAGACGAGAAGCTGTGCGAAGAATTCGTCCAGATCCAGCGTATCCATGAACAGCTTGGTGCGCTCTTCGAATTCGGCCTGACGACGCGCGGATTCCTCTTCCTCGGTCATGATGTCGATGTCGAGGCCAGTGAGTTGCGACGCCAGCCGCACGTTTTGGCCGCGACGCCCGATAGCGAGCGACAGTTGCTCTTCGGGCACGACA
>CAZMKY010000410.1:0-2905 GCA_964566835.1 uncultured Rhodobacterales bacterium | reverse complement strand
GGCAGGTATGGACGAGCTTATCGGCATGCTTGGCGGAGGAGGTATTGCAACCCTTCTTTTCGCCGCATTCATCATCGTTTCGATTTTCAAAGCGGTCAGAATCGTATCCCAGTCTGAAAAGCACGTGGTGGAACGATTTGGCCGTCTGCGCACCGTCCTTGGGCCGGGTATCAACTTCATTGTGCCGTTCCTCGACCGCGTTGCGCATCAGATCTCGATCCTTGAGCGGCAGTTGCCCAACGCCAGCCAAGACGCGATCACTTCGGATAACGTGCTGGTTCAGGTGGAAACCAGCGTTTTTTATCGCATCACCGAACCCGAAAAGACGGTCTACCGAATTCGCGACGTCGACGCGGCCATTGCGACGACGGTCGCCGGCATCGTCCGCGCGGAGATCGGTAAGATGGAACTGGACGAAGTTCAGGCAAATCGCGCCACGTTGATTTCGACGATCAAAGCCAGCGTTGAAGACGCGGTGGACAACTGGGGCATTGAAGTGACACGGGCCGAGATCCTTGACGTGAATCTGGATCAGGCCACGCGAGACGCCATGCTACAGCAGTTGAACGCGGAACGTGAGCGTCGCGCGGCCGTGACACGTGCAGAAGGCCAGAAGCGATCGGTCGAGTTGAATGCGGACGCGGAGCTTTACGCGGCTGAACAAGAGGCGAAGGCGCGACGTGTACAAGCTGACGCCGAAGCCTATGCCACCGGCGTCGTCGCGAAGGCGATTGCGGAAAACGGCCTTGAGGCTGCGCAATACCAAGTCGCACTGAAGCAGGTCGAAGCGCTAAATGCGCTTGGGGCAAGCCCGTCCAGCCAGACGGTCGTCGTCCCGGCAAACGCGCTCGAAGCGTTTGGCGATGCGTTCAAGATGCTGAAGGGGCGCGGCTGATGTGGGCACTTTGGTGGGTTTGGGCCATAGGAGCCGTCGCCTTGGCCACGATGGAGGTCATCCTTCCGGCGTACCTTTTTCTGGGGTTCGCGTTGGGCGCCGGCGCGATGGCGCTGATCTTCCTGATCGGTGGTCCACTGGCCGCCGGGCTGGTTGCCTCGTTCCCTTTGACGGCGTTGGTCTTTGCCATTCTGTCGCTTGCCGCTTGGCTGATCCTGCGCAGGGTGCTGGGCGTTCGCGAAGGTCAGATCAAGGTCTGGGACCGGGACATCAATGAAGATTGAGCAGTGGGACGGAGGGCGCTTTGGCGGAGCCAAGGCGGCCTTCATCCATGAAGATCGTCTGGTCGTTCTCAGGCGCGACAACCTTGAAGGCCTCATGTGGTCCGGGATGATCGATCTGCCTGGCGGCGGTCGGGAAGCGGAAGAAGGCCCTATCGAGACACTGCTTCGGGAAACACGGGAAGAAGTGGGGTTGATCCTGTCGCCGGATTGCCTTGTCTACGGCCGCGCGCGCCAGAACAAGTGGGGCAAGACCGTGTGGTTTTATATTGGCCATATCACAAAGGCCGAAAGTCAAAGCTTGCAGCTTGGCGACGAAGGGCAGGCGTGCTGGATGATGCCAATCGCCGACTTCATATCAGCGAAAGATGCCATTCCACCCATGCAGGAAAGCCTGCGCGAAGCTGGCTACTGAAGACTTTCTAGTACCTCGGTCGCCGCTGCCTTCGGGTCCGGCGCACTGTGGATCGGACGCCCGACCACAATGTGATCTGCGCCATTTGCGATGGCTTCGGCCGGCGTCATGACGCGCTTCTGATCGCCGAGCGCACTGCCCGCGGGCCGAACGCCAGGCGTCACAATCAGCTTTCCCTCTGCTTCCGGCAAGGCACGGACAAGGGCGGCCTCATGGGGAGATGCGATCACCCCATGCGCACCGGCTTCGAACGCGCGACCGGCCCGTTCTGCGACCAGATCCGGAATGGCACCCGCCTTGATCTGTGCCGCATCGAGGTCCGCGCGATCAAGTGACGTCAGGACGGTCACGGCGAGGATCTTCAGATCTTTCCCCTCTGCCCCTTCGCGGGCAGCGCGGACCACATGCGGGTCACCGTGAACGGTTAGGAAATCCAAATCGAACTGCGCCAAACCCCGCACCGCCGCTTCAACTGTCGCACCGATGTCGAAGAGTTTCATGTCGAGAAAGATCCGTTTGCCGTGCTCGCTTTTCAGCTCATTGGCCAAGGCTAAACCGCCGCCCGTCAGCATGCCCAGCCCGATCTTGTAGAAACTGACAGTGTCGCCGAGACGTTCCGCCAGCTGTAGGCCTTCCAATGCGTTCGGCACATCAATTGCAACAATCAAACGATCATCGGACATCTCTAAGTCTCCTGTCTGGCACGGTTGGCCTTCTGTCTGTGACGAACAGAGAAAGGTCAATGTCCAAGCTCGGCTTTGAAGTGTCGCTTGGTTTTCGCCCTTGTGACACTTGAGCAACGCCAGTCGGCTGCCCATATTGAAGGCAGAGGTTCGACCGGATGCGTGCCGCTTTGAGGGCGTGTCCACATCGAAAGCTTGTTAAAAGGAGAAAACGATGGACTTGGAGAAGTTCACGGAGCGCTCGCGCGGTTTCTTGCAAGCCGCCCAGACGATCGCAATGCGGGAAAGCCACCAAAGGCTTGTGCCCGAACACCTGCTGAAAGCGCTGTTGGACGATGATCAGGGGCTTGCCGCCAACTTGATCAAGCGGGCTGGCGGTTCGCCGGAACGTGTGCTGGAAGCCACCGATCTTGCCTTAGCCAAGCAGGCAAAGGTTACCGGCGATGCTGGTCAGACGTTCATGGACCAGCAGACACTGAAGGTTCTGGACGTAGCTCAGAAACTCGCCAAGAAGGCTGGCGACAGTTTTGTGCCCGTCGAGCGCATTCTGACGGCCTTGGCCGTCGTGCGTTCCAAGGCGAAAGAGGCTCTGGAAACAGGCGCGGTCACGGCGCAGGCGCTGAATGCCGCG
>CAZMKY010000409.1:0-4451 GCA_964566835.1 uncultured Rhodobacterales bacterium | reverse complement strand
CCCCGGATCATTCCGGCAAGGAATACGACGCCCATCATCGCAAAGAACTTACTGTCGAAGGTCGCGTCCGCGCCGATGGAAGCTGCAAGATCCTGAAGCATGGCTCCTCCGCGCCGCGTTTAGCGGATCATCCAGATGAATGCCGGGCATGTGGGAAGACGTTGCCGATGGAACATTCTAAGTGATCAGACGCTGAGACCCTGAAATCTAGTGGATCGTGTCATCAACCTGATAGTATCTGATGCGTGATTTGTCTTCCCACGGATATGGGTTTTCTTCGCGTCTCCGTGATCGCAAGTTGCCGGATCATCTGCCAACAGCGATACGCGTTCAACGATATACCTTTTGGACAACAGTGATTGCGGAACAAAGAGACTGAGGTACGCTAAGAACGTGTTCATAGCTACAGGCTCGCGAATTTCAAAGATGCGCATCTATTCTGAGTGCGGCTGGAAATCTAGACGACATTCCTCGGACCTTTCGCTAATGCGTGACATGCCGGTCGTGGGGTCTAGGTGACAGACTGAACAGAAGAGACCGGGCGTGACATGAATTCAGAGCTTTCAGCACGACAAGGCCTGCCGGATGCGCTGCGCGCCCTTGTCGAGGCCTATCCGCGTGATGTTTGGCTGGCGCCATCGCCGTTTCAGAACCTGATTTCCTTCTGGATGGAAAAGCACATGTCGTTTCGCCGCCTGCTGACCGTATTGGAGAAGGAGACGCACACAGCTTTGGATGGCGGCGATGCACGTCGTTACAGACAGGCCTTGGCGCGGTATGGCGGGATGTTCGTCAACGACCTGCACGGACACCATCAGATCGAGGACGCGCACTACTTCCCGGTGCTGGAGAACATCGACCCGATCTTTGCGAAAGGTTTGCGCATCTTGGATGCGGACCACCACGCACTGGACCATATCCTGAATGACTTCGTCGCGGCTGCGAACGAGGTTCTGCAGCAAACAGACGAAGGTCCCGAATACAAAGACGGACTTGGGCGTCTTCATACGCTTCTTGAAAGAAGCGGCCCCATGCTCGTCAGGCATTTCGACGACGAGGAAGACCTCGTCGTTCCGGTCCTGTTGAAGCACGAGCCTGAGGCGCTGAAGTTTTAACGCGCTTTACGAGCTGCGCATGTTCTCGGCGTTCGAAAACGCCATCACTTCTGGCGGAGCTGTCAGGAGCTGCGCCAATCCCGCCCAGACTTGTTGGATCTGCGGTTGCGCTGCGGCCGCTGCCGCTTCGCTTTCGTAGATCGCTATGGCCATGCCGCTTCCGTCATCGTTCCAGACGGCCCAGTTGGCAGTGCCCCCAGAAATGGCCGACACCTGTTCGCGGACCGCTGGAATCATCGCAACCATCTCGTCCAGACGTGCTGCATCACATTGAAATCGTGTTACGCGTGCGTGCATTGGGTTCCCCTCCCTAGATTGAAGTCTTTGACCTTACGGCAACTTGCCGAAATCCCCAAATGCGGGCGGTAAGGCCGGAACGGGGCCGGGCGGTCGGCTATGGTGTTCTTCCCGTCATTTCTGATACGCCTCGCGCCATGGCACGACTTCTTTTCGCGACCCCGCTTTATCAGGCCCGGCTCTCTGACGACATCGATGCGGCAGAGCTGGAGGCGTCTTGCTACTCTCTGGCCGAGGATGATGAAGCAGGCCAAGCATGGTGCGAAGCGAACGACTATCCTGGGTATACCTCTTACGCTTCCCTGACCGATCTGCCGTGGCGCTTCCCAATCTTTGCAACGCTGAAAGACGCACTGGACACGCACGTGGCCCGCTTCGCCGAGGAGCTTGCCTTTGATCTGGGGGATGGGCGGCTGGAGCTTGAGGATCTCTGGATCAATATCCTGCCCGAAGGCGGCATCCACACGGCGCATATCCATCCGCATTCGGTGATCAGCGGTACGACCTACGTGGCAATGCCAAGCGGCACGTCGGCCATCAAGTTCGAAGACCCGCGCCTTCAGATGATGATGGCGGCCCCGACCCGGACCAAGGATGCGCCTGAGCACCTAAAGCAGTTCATCTATGTGGCGCCTGACGTTGGCGACGTCCTTCTTTGGGAAAGCTGGCTGCGCCACGAAGTGCCGATGAACATGGCCGAGGATGAACGCATCAGCGTCAGCTTCAACTACAAGTGGGTGACGGCGGCATGACAGCTGACGATCCTTTCCGCCATCATCCCGGATTGCGCGGCAAGATCACCCCGGTCGATCAGTCCTTTTTCCGCGACTTCACGCTCGACAAGATGAAAGCCACGCTGGCGGCCGAGGGACTGCCGATATTTTCGCACTACTCCGATGAAGAACGTGAGGAGCTGCGTGCCAGCACCTTGGCGGCGCGACCGGATGGCCCCTTGTGGGTTTTTGCCTACGGTTCGCTGATGTGGGACCCCGCGCTTGAATTCGCCGAAGTGCGGCGCGCGCGCCTTCCCGGGTATGCCCGACGGTTCATCCTTGTCGATACGCTCGGCGGGCGCGGGACGCCGGATCAGCCCGGCGCAATGGCCGCGCTGGATGATGGGGATCATTGCTCTGGCCTGGCGTTCCGGATCGACGAAGACATCGTGGACAGGGAGACGGAAATTCTCTGGCGGCGCGAGTGCATCAGACCGGCCTATTTGCCGGTCTTTCTGCCGGCCGAGACGGATCACGGGTCGATCATGACGCTGGCGCTTATCGCCGATCATTCCTCGGACATGATCGAGCCCGAGCTCAGCCGAGAGGCACAGATCGAACATCTGGCCACGGGTACAGGATTTCTCGGGTCCAGCGTCGACTATTTGCGCGGGATCGTCGAACGGTTTCGAATCCTTGGGATCGAGGATCAGGATGCAGAAGCGCTTCTGAGTGCTGTCGAAGCCCGAATCCTTGCTCTGGCCGCGACATCTGGCACCACCCCAGCTGAATAAGGGGAATTCCTTGTAAAAAAGGGGTTGCCAAGTGGGGGAACGGCTCTTAAACGGCAGCCTTCACCTATGGAACTCCATCGGAACTTCAGGTGACCCCAATGGGGCCTGCCGATGATTGTTGAAAGGAAGAGGCGATGAACGCCAGCGAACTGCGTGACAAGACGCCGGATGAACTCCGCGATCAGCTTGTCCAACTCAAGAAGGAGGCTTTCAACCTGCGTTTCCAGCAGGCCACCGGCCAGCTTGAAAGCACCGCCCGCATGCGCACCGTCCGCCGTGACGTCGCACGGGTTAAGACCATTCTGAACGAAAAAGCCGCTACTGCGGCATCGGAGGCGTAAGACAATGCCCAAGCGTATCCTCCAAGGCACCGTCACGAGCGACCAGAACGCCCAGACCATCACGGTTTCGGTTGAGCGTCGTTTCACGCATCCCGTTCTGAAAAAGACGATCCGTAAGTCCAAGAAGTACCGGGCTCACGATCCGCAAGATACCTTCAAGGTCGGTGACACTGTCCGCATTCAGGAATGCAAGCCGATTTCGAAGTCGAAACGCTGGGAGGTGATCGCCGAGTAATCGGTTCACCTTTCGGTTTGAACGAAACCCCGGGGCCAATGTCCAAGACAGGCGGTCCCGGACGTCGGGAGAAACCAAATGATCCAGATGCAGACCAATCTGGATGTTGCTGACAACAGCGGCGCTCGCCGTGTTCAGTGCATCAAGGTCCTGGGTGGTTCCAAGCGCAAATATGCGTCCGTAGGCGACATCATCGTCGTCTCTGTAAAGGAAGCCATCCCGCGCGGCCGCGTTAAGAAAGGTGACGTCCGTAAGGCCGTCGTCGTGCGCACCGCCAAAGAAGTCCGTCGCGAAGACGGCACCGCGATCCGCTTTGATCGCAACGCCGCCGTCATCCTCAACAACAACAACGAGCCGGTCGGCACCCGTATCTTCGGGCCGGTGGTTCGTGAGCTGCGTGCGAAGAACTTCATGAAGATCATCTCGCTCGCACCGGAGGTGCTGTAAGATGGCCGCTAAGCTCAAGAAAGGCGACAAGGTCGTCGTCCTCGCCGGTAAGGACAAAGGCAAAGAGGGTGAAATCACCCAAGTCATGCCGAAGGCCAACAAAGCCGTCGTCGATGGCCTGAACATCGCCATCCGTCACCAGCGCCAGACCCAGAACAGCCAAGGCGGCCGCCAGCCAAAGGCGATGCCGATTGATCTGTCCAACCTGGCGCTTCTCGATGCCAACGGCAAAGCCACCCGCGTCGGCTTCCGCATGGAAGACGGCAAGAAGGTCCGCTTCGCCAAGACCACGGGAGACGCGATCTAATGCTTGATTCCGCTTCCTACACCCCGCGCCTGAAGTCGCTCTACAAGGACAGCATCCGCGCTGCCCTGAAAGAGGAATTCGGATACAAGAACGACATGCAGATCCCGCGTCTGGACAAGATCGTCCTGAACATCGGCGCTGGTGCAGAGTCCGTCAAAGACTCCAAGAAAGCCAAGTCGGCTGCTGACGATCTGACCGCAAT
>CAZMKY010000408.1:0-1675 GCA_964566835.1 uncultured Rhodobacterales bacterium | reverse complement strand
GAAGCATCGGCCGAGACGTTCTTCAGGTCTTCAAAGCCGAATTCGTAATAGACAAACAAGCGGGAGTTATCGCCTAGAGGGAAGCCAAGGCCCGGCGTGATCGAAGCGGCCTCTGTGGTGAACGTCGCATTGTCAAACTCGGTCGTTGCATAGCGGGCAGAGAAGCTCAGCGTCAGATCGCGACCGAGGAACGCAGGCTCCACGATGCGCAAGCTGGATGTGGCGTTTTCGGATCCGGTTTGAATGTCCAAGGACACCGATTGTCCCCGTCCAAGGAAATTCCGTTCCGAGAAACCGACCGCAACAGCAAAGCCCGTATCATCCGAGAAGCTGCCACCAAAACTCAGGTTGCCAGTTGGCTGCTCCACCACGTCGACATCAACGATGACTTGATCGTCGCGGCTGCCGGGACGTGTGTCGACGCTCGTCTCCGAAAAGAAACCAAGGGCGCGGATGCGATCGGCGGCGGCCTGAATGGCGCGCGGGTTGAAGGGATCGCCTTCCACGGTATCAAACTGGCGACGCACGACGCGGTCCAAGGTCGTTTGATTGCCTTCGATATCGATGCGCTCGACAAAAATCCGAGGACCGCGAACCAGTGCCAATTCAACGTCCAGTGTCAGGGCACGGTCGTTGCGCGTCACCCGAGGTTCGACACGCACGAAGTCCAGACCATTGCGCAGCGCCAAGCGCTCCAAACGCGTGATCTCAAGATCCAGTCGGGCTGGGTTCCACGTCTCGCCAGAACGCAACTTCAATGCGCTCCGGTAAGGCGACACGTCCAGACCTTCGACCTCGGACACCACGCTGACGGCACCGACATCGAAGCTTTGACCTTCACGAACGTTGAAAGTCACAAAGCTGGCGTCCCGTTCGCGGCTGAATTCAGAGGCCACATCAAGGACTTCGAAATCGACATAGCCGCGAGACTGATAGAAGTCCGTGAGGACTTGCCGATCAAACCCAAGACGATCTTCGACGAAAGTGTCCGCACCAATAATCGCGCGAAGGCGCCCGGCTTGCTTCGTCGCGACAACGCGGCGCAAGCGACGATCCGAGAACGCTCGGTTGCCGACAAAAGACACACGCTCGTTTTCAACGACGCGGCCTTCGGAGACCTCAAAAACCAAGTCGACGCGGTTGCCGCTACGCCGGATCAGCGCAGGCGTGACCGTGGCGGCCAATCGATTGGCCGTGGCATAGGCGTCCGCAATCGCGCGAGCATCAGCCTCGGCGACAGTTGGCGAATAAACCCGGCGTGGCGAGGACTGCAAAAGCGGCAGAAGGTCATCGTCATCAAGACGACGGTTGCCCTCAATGTTCACGCGGTTGATCGTCGGATATTCGACAACGCGGATGACAAGCGTGCTGCCAATTGGCTCAATTTCCACGGTCTCGAAAAGGCCAGAGGCTTGGATGCGCAGAAGCGCGTCATTGAGACCGCTGGCGCTGACAGCTTCACCGCGACCGATGTCGGCGACGCTGACGACCGTGGCATCGGGAATTCGAGCGTTGCCTTCGACCTGAACGTTTGTGAACCGGAAATCTTGCGCCGCTGCGGCGCCCGCCAAGATGCCGGCAAATACGATCCCGACCAGTGCTCCGGAAATGCCCGATGCGCCCCGCTTTTTCATCTGTCCCGCCCGATCAATTGCTTTTGAATTTCGTATCCCGT
>CAZMKY010000407.1:0-2549 GCA_964566835.1 uncultured Rhodobacterales bacterium | reverse complement strand
GAGATCGAGATCCCCGGCGCGCCCGAAGCCTCGGCCATGACGGCCGCGCTGTCCAAGCAGACGCCGGACCGCCTGCGCGTCATCGCCCAAGCCATGCGCCACGGCATGTCGGACGACGACATTCAGGCCGTGACCAGCTTTGATCCATGGTTCCTCGCCCGCATTCGCGAGATCATCGACGCCGAAGCTGGCGTCATCGCCGACGGCCTGCCGCAGGACGAGGCAGGACTGCGCCGCCTCAAGATGATGGGCTTTACCGATGCCCGTCTGGCCAAGCTGTCCGATCAGTCTGAGGCCGATGTGCGTAAGACCCGGACGGCTGCCGGCGTGACGGCCGTCTTCAAGCGGATCGACACTTGCGCGGCCGAATTCGAAGCACAGACGCCCTACATGTATTCGACATACGAGCACCCGGTGATGGGCGACGTCGAGGATGAGGCGCGCCCCTCGGATGCCAAGAAAGTCGTCATTTTGGGCGGCGGTCCGAACCGGATCGGACAAGGCATCGAGTTCGACTATTGCTGTTGCCACGCCTGCTTTGCGCTGTCTGATGCGGGCTATGAGACGATCATGGTCAACTGCAATCCAGAGACCGTATCAACGGACTATGACACCTCGGATCGTCTGTATTTCGAACCGCTGACGTTCGAGCACGTGATGGAGATCCTTCGGGTTGAGCAATCCAAGGGCACGCTGCATGGCGTGATCGTTCAGTTCGGCGGGCAGACACCTCTGAAGCTGGCCAATGCGCTGCATGACGAAGGCATCCCGATCCTGGGCACGTCGCCTGACGCCATTGATTTGGCCGAAGATCGCGAGCGTTTTCAGGACCTTGTGAACCGGCTGGCGCTGAAACAGCCTAAGAACGGCATCGCGCATTCCGATGCCGAAGCCTTGGACATTGCCGCCGATATCGGCTTTCCGCTGGTGATCCGTCCGTCCTACGTCCTAGGCGGTCGCGCAATGGAAATCGTGCGCGATCAGGCGCAACTCGAACGCTATATCTCGGAAGCGGTCGTCGTTTCGGGCGACAGCCCGGTTCTGCTCGACAGCTATCTCGCGGGCGCCACGGAAGTGGACGTCGACGCGCTTTGCGATGGGTCCGAGGTGCACGTCACGGGCATCATGGAACACATCGAAGAGGCCGGCGTGCATTCCGGTGACAGCGCCTGTTCGCTGCCGCCGCACAGCCTGCCGGGCGACATTGTCGATCAAATCATTCAGCAGACCGAAGCACTGGCGCGGGAGTTGAACGTCGTTGGCCTGATGAACGTGCAGTTCGCAGTCAAGGATGGTGAGATCTACCTGATCGAAGTGAACCCGCGCGCGTCGCGGACCGTCCCCTTCGTTGCAAAAGCCACTGATAGCGCGATTGCATCGATTGCGGCGCGTCTGATGGCAGGCGAGAAGCTCGGCGATTTTGCAAAGAAGCCCCCGCACCAGAATGTTGGCGATGATGTTGTGATCCCAATCGGTGATCCTATGGCATTGGCCGATTTCCGGGCGCCGTGGTTCAGCGTCAAAGAGGCTGTGCTGCCGTTCGCACGCTTCCCGGGCGTCGATACGCTTCTTGGGCCGGAAATGCGATCAACCGGCGAAGTCATGGGGTGGGATCGAAGCTTTGCCCGGGCGTTCCTGAAGGCGCAGCTTGGTGCAGGAACGATCCTGCCGACCGAAGGCACCGCCTTCCTGTCGATCAAGGATGACGACAAAGGCCCAATGCTGGTCGAGACGGCGCAGATCCTGCAGGACCTTGGCCTGAAGATCCTGGCCACGCGCGGCACGGCGGCGTTCCTGACGGAAAACGGCATTGCCTCGGAGGTTGTGAACAAGGCGTATGAAGGTGGGCGCAGTGTCGTCGATGTCATGAAGGACGGCATGATCCATCTGGTCATGAACACGACCGAAGGTGCGCAGGCCATCGAAGACAGCCGGTCAATGCGCAACGTCACGCTGATGGACAAGATCCCCTACTACACCACGATGGCCGCCGCACATGCTGCGGCCCGAGCGATGGCCAGCCGCGCCGAGGGGGACGTCGAGGTGCGGAGTTTGCAGGGGGCTTGAGGAAGTAAAGCCGTCAGTCTTTCGTCGGATCTGTATCAGGCACGGCCACTCTTTCGCATTTTGCCTTTGTGCTTTGCCAGACCGTTGATTTGGTCTCGATCTTCGTTTCCAGCCATTTCCCGCGCGTGCCGGAATGGTAACGGATGTACGTCTCGTGCGGGATCGAGGCGAGAGAAGAGTTGTCCTTTTCCAACTCCAGATCGAAGAAGTCATCGACGTCATCCTGCACGGAGACCATGAAGCATTCTGAAAATTTGAGATACCCCAAAGCCTGGTTCAACGGGAGTTGCCCATTCGGATCCCCTGACATGGTGATGGACGTGCGCTGACCAAAGTTGCCGTCTTTCTTGGCCTCTCCGATTGTCCGGGGGGCGATGATCAGGTTCGGAAAGCTCGAATATCCTCTGACAGAGTTTTTGCGGCTGGGAACGAACACCCCGATCTCTGCGAGTGTGATCGGGTTCAGGCCATCATTTGCGCCC
>CAZMKY010000406.1:0-6072 GCA_964566835.1 uncultured Rhodobacterales bacterium | reverse complement strand
ATGCGCCCATAGCCGTAAAGGCCCAGTGTCCGGCCACGCAAAGTGCGGCCAACGCCAGATTGCCACTGCCCTGACCGGATTGAACGGACTTGTTCCGGAATCTGGCGATAGCTTGCGAGAATCAATGCCAATGTATGTTCGGCAGCTGCGTAAGACGGCGTATCGGAATGCATGTTTGAGCAGAGCAGGACGTCATGCTGGGTACAAGCATCGACGTCGATATGCGGATAGACACTGCGCTGAGAGATCAGCTTCAGGTTCGGAAGTCGGGCGAGCAGGTCCGCGCCAATCTTCGTGCGCTCCCGGAACAGGACCAACGCCTCGGCTTCTGCTACGCGGGCGGCCAAGGCCGCAGGTTCAGGTTGATGATCCGTCCAGACGGTGACCTCGTGTTCCTTGAGCTTGGCAAAGCAAGGCAAGCCGCGCAGGGTATCGAACCAATCGTCCAGAATGTGAACCTTCACCGGCTTTCCACCCCGGCCATTTCGGTTGGTGTTCGCGGCGTAGGAACGAAAACAAAATCATCCAACGACTTGATGGCCGTCAGCACCTTCTGCCGCTCCGCGAGCAAATGATTGAATTGCGCGTCACAACCAGAGATGGGCGTGGGATAGCTGCTGATCTCGCTCTGCAGAAGTCGGCGCGCCACGGCAAGTTCGGCCCGTGCAGCGGTGATACAGCCTTCGAAAGTGTCCATCATCTTGCGCTCCTCAATTAATGTATACCGTAGTATACATTTTGTACGCGGAGTCAATCTTTCGTCCAGACGGATACCGGCACATAGACGTCCCCGGACGCCAACTTCCGCGCTGTTCGCACCAATCCTGCTGATTTCACTGAGAACCCCGATGCCGTCAGTTCGTAGTCCACAAGGACCTCGATGCTGCCGGATGGATGCTCCAAAACAATGCGTGCCGGGCTCTCGTTCGGCAGCGGCGCGTCAGCCACTGTTCCGGGTGTCAGAACGCAGGACGCAAGACACTGAGCGCCGGTCACAGCCATCGTCGGATGTGTCTTCCATGGCATGAAGTATCGCGCAGCGATCGTCCCACCGTCACGCGCTGGAGCCACGATGGCGAACTTTGGCGTAACGGATTTCTGAACATCGCCCATGCCCATGCGCTGGCCGGCGATCTGACGGACAGCTTCCATGCGGTCAAAGAAAGAGCGATTATCGTCCAACTCTTCCCGGCTTTCATGCCCGGTCAGGCCAAAGCTCTCTGCACGGGCCACGACGACTGGCATCGCAACGTCCATGCACGTCACTTCGATGCCGTCGATTTCGTCGATCAGATTGCCCGTGGGCAGAAAGGCCCCTGTCACTCCGCCGACGGTATCCATGAAGGAAAGGGCAATCGGTGAAGAAGACCCCGGCACGCCATCGATTTGCGCGCTTCCTTCATAGCTGACTTGGCCATCCGGCGTCTGAACCGTGGAGGCGACCTTCGCGCCGGTGTTCACCGCCCGAATTTTCACCGTCGTCTCAGCACCCTCGGGCTGAACGAGCCCCATCTCGATGGCCGCCGGACCAACCCCGGCAAGGATGTTTCCGCAGGTCGGCTTGAAGTCCACAAGCCGATCTTCGACGCTGACTTGCGCAAAGAAGTAGTCGACATCTGCCCAGTCATCCGGCGAGGGCGACAGCATCGCGACCTTCGTCGTCACGGCTGCCCCTCCGCCTATGCCATCGATATTCAATGCATGGCCAGAGCCGACGATTGCCAACAGAACCTCGGACAGGGTGTCCAGATCCTCGGGCAGATCCGCGCGGTTCATGTAAGGCCCACGCGATGATCCACCGCGCATGAAGAGGAATGGTATTGCCGTCTGGGTCATGACAGCGGCCACGGCAGATCGAAGTAGCTTTGCAGCAGACCCGGCGGGAAATCCCGGTTCAGCAAACCCGCCATCAAACACATGAACGCTATCCCGGCCGCCGTATATGCGGCTGCAAATGCGGTGCTAAGGCCTGCGCGGGCCTTCAGGAAGGCAAACAGGAACAAAGCTAGCGCCAGAATGAAGCCAAAGAGCGACGTCAGTATCAGAAGTCCGGCAAACCATGCCAAGGTTGGCCAAAGGCCATGCGTCGCTTCTGCATCCTCACCCGACTTCTCGCGGTCCGCGAAGATCGTGTCTGTCTCAGGTTTTACCATCATGCGCACAAGCAGGGCGGCACAGCCAACCAGGCAGACGCTTGCGACAAACATCGGGAAGACGCGGTCGCGGCTGTAGGACGGGATCGAAGCCGCGTCGTAGAGCGCGTAGGCAATGTAACCCGTGACGGCCAGCAGGAAGATCAGCGGCGCGCGCTTGGACCCTGACTTAACGTCACCCTCGGCCATAATCAGTTTCGACTGGCGAAGTCCGACGACGACAGAGATGACCGTGATGATCAAGAGAACGATCACGATCGGCGAGAAAATATACTCCAAGCCTTCGCCAAACCCTTTCCGAAAACGAGATTGCGCAATCTGAAGCGCCTGGTTGGCGTAGTTCTCGGCCGGATTTGACAGGACAAAGCCGATGAGGAAAGCCGGACGCGACCAGTCGAAACGGCGCATCATGATCCCGAGCAAGCCAATGCCGAACAACGCGACAAGATCCATCAGGTTTTGTCCGGATTGGAAGGCTGCGAAGCTGATGATCATGAAGAGGAACGGTGCAAGCAAGACAAAGCGGATAGTCGTCAGCTTCGCGATCCCACCAGATGCAGCGATGCAGATGACGGTGCCAACAACGTTGGCGAGCGCAAGCAACCAGACAATCGAATAGGTGATGTCGAGGTTGGTCTGCAGCATGGCTGGCCCAACTTCGATCTGACCAGAACCCAGTAGCGCAATCGCACCGATGAAGATGGCCATCGAGCCGGAACCCGGTATGCCGAACAGAAGTGTCGGCACGAGGCCGCCACCCTCTTTCGCATTGTTTGAGCTTTCAGGGCCGATGACGCCGCGGACATCACCTTTGCCAAACTCAGACTTGTCCTTGCTGGTCTGGACGGTGTGGCCATAGGCAATCCAGTCGACAACGGATCCGCCAAGGCCCGGAATGACACCAACGACCACGCCAATGATGGAACAGCGGACCGACAACCAGATGTTGGCAAACCAATCGCGGACACCGTCGAACCAGCCTGCGCCAAGTGCCTGTTCCTTGGCGATGGCACGGTCCTGTCTCAGAAGTGAAATGATCTCTGGGATCGCGAAGATGCCAAGACCGACAATGACAAGCTTCAAACCGTCGGTCAGGTAGGGAAAATCGTAAGACGACATGCGAAGATCGCCAGAAGAAGCGCCTTCACCGATTGTGCCAATCAGCATGCCAAGACCGGCAGCAACGATCCCCTTGATCGCGACGCGCCCTGCCAAAATACCGACCATGGACAGACCGAAGATCGTGATCATCAGCAGTTCCGGCGTCCGGAATTCCAGCACGATCGGGCGTGCCACGAGGATGAACAACGTCAGAAACGACGCGCCAACAAGACCTCCGAACAAGGACGCCGAAAACGCCGCCGACAAGGCGCGTGCGGCCTGCCCGCGTTTCGCTAGAGGGAAGCCGTCCAGCACCGTCGCCTGCGAGGCTGAAGACCCGGGAATACCCATGAGGACAGAGGCAAACGTGTCAGACGTCGGGACCACGGCCACCATGCCAACCATCAATGCAAGGCCAAGGATCGGGTCCATTCCGAACATGAAAGGCAAAAGCAGCGACAAGCCCGCAATCCCGCCCAAGCCGGGAAAGACGCCAATGCAAAGGCCCATGACCACACCCAGCACGAGGTAGCCCAGAACGATTGGCTGAAGGATCAGACCCCACGCCTGACCAAGTGCCGGTAAGGCATCTGCAAAGATTTCCATTGGTTTGCCTCTGGAAAAGTCGAATAGAGGGCGCCCCGACAAGCGGGGCGCCCAGGAAGCGGCTTAGTTCAGCGAAACGCCGTACTTTTCCTGCAACCAGTTCACGACGAATGCCTTCGATTCCGGCGAAACGGTCGTGCCATTGCTGAGCGCTGTCTGTGCAGCTTGGCCCGTCATCTGCGGATACTTGCCAAGACGCTTGGCCGAGATTTCGGCAAAGTCGGCGCGTGCCTTCACTGCCTCAAAGGCAGCGGTATAGGTCGCAATGGCGTCGGCAGACGCACCATTCGGCAGGAACACCATCTTCTGTGCCGGGAAGCCTGCGATGAAGAAGGCCTTCCAGGCGTCCCACTTCTCGCCCGAGGTTTCGCAGCCATCCGTGGCTTCACAGACTTCCTTGAAGGTCGGGATATCAGGGAACGTCGGGTCACGTACGATATTGCCCGCATCGTCCAGCGCGCCCCAAGTCATCATCGGTACAGCTGTACCGGCTTCGACCAGCGGGGTGACGCCCGAAAGAAACGACGAGGACGTCTGGTAATCGATGTTGGCTTCGCCGCGCTCGAACATGAGACGACCATCGCCACGACCTTTGATGCCCATGACGCTTTCGACATTCAGGCCCAGCATTTCCCAAGCCAGCGTCGGGACAAGATCCAGACGCGTCGCACCTTGGTTTCCGTAAATGAAGTCTTCACCCTGAAGCGGTGCAGCGTTCAGACCATCCATCTTGGCCGCCAGATCCGGCGGAAGATAGGCAACGCCGCCCGTGCCGGAGGCCAGAACGACGTTCCAATCCGCATAGTTGTACTTCACGCGCGGATCGCCCAGCAGGAACGGGAACTGAGTTGATCCCGAAGACCCAAAGATCAGCGTGCCGTCTTCATACGACTGTTCCTGAAAGAAGTTTGCTCCCTTCGTGGATCCCGCACCCGGCATGAATTTAACCACGACCGTCGGCTGACCCGGCAGTGCTTCGGACAGAAGCGGCGCATAGAAGTTGGCCCACTTAGCCGAACCGCCCGTTTCCGAGAACGGAATGATCCATTCAACGGTCTTGCCCGACAGGTCGATCCCGTGACCGCCAGCATTCGCACCCGTGGCGAACGTGGCCGCTGCGGCGGCGACAAGCCCAACGGCCACACGGCGTGTGGTTTTGATGATAGACATTTCTTCCTCCCTTGAGTTCACCCGGCCCTCCCTGGCCCGATGAGACATGACAAACCGGGCTTCCCCGCCCGGTTGATCCTTTGAAGGTGACCTGCGAACCTTGCATGAAACTTTCGTCTGCGGAAATTCATGCGGATCACACTCGTAGAAGACAATGTGGGCCTTGCCAAAGGGATCGCGTACCGGCTGGAAGATGCGGGACACGCCGTGGACCTTCTGCACGATGGCAACGACGCGTCCTCCTTTCTGGCCAGCGATCCATCCGATCTTGTCATACTCGATATCAATCTGCCGGGCGTTGATGGTTTGACCTTGCTGGCAGAACTTCGGGCGCGGGGCGATCAACGACCGGTCATTCTTCTGACGGCTCGCGCCGAAACCGAAGACCGGGTGATCGGATTGGATGCCGGGGCGGACGACTATCTGATCAAGCCATTCCAAATGGAAGAATTGGAGGCACGTGTTCGCGCATTGGCACGTCGCCGCGACAAGCCACAACGCCAGTCCGTTGCGTTTGGCGATCTGGAATTCGACCCAGAAGGTCGCCGTTTGTTCGCCAATGGAGAGACGATCGAGATGCCGCGGCGCGAGTTGGCCGTGTTTGAATGTCTTCTGGAAGCCGATGGCCGGCTCGTCTCCAAGCAAGCGCTCCTCGACTACGCATATGGCACGGGTGCGGACGTCGAAGAGAAGGTCGTGGAAGTCTACATCTCTCGGATCCGATCGCGTCTGAAGCCTTTCGGCGTCTCGATTAAAGCGCAACGCGGCTTGGGGTATCAAATGGTGTGGGCCACCGAGACATGAGAACGCAGTCTCTCCGCGCGCGATTGATCCTGATCATTCTGACGCCGCTTTTGGTCTTTGCCATCGTCGCGGCGGCCTGGCAGTTTCGGCTGACCTCGGCTCGCGCTGCGGAAATCTTTGACCGCGGACTGCTTTCCGCGGCTTTGGCCATTTCAAGAGACGTGGCCATTTCCGGCGGTGATGCGCTCACACCGTCGACCCGGAGACTGGTCAGCGACACATCCGGGGGTGAGCTGTT
>CAZMKY010000405.1:0-3178 GCA_964566835.1 uncultured Rhodobacterales bacterium | reverse complement strand
AAGGCCCTTCCCAGAAACGCCATCCAGATCGCCGCGTGCATTGATGGAATAGTTGCCTGGGCCTTCAAATGTCAGATTGCCGATATGCAAGCTGCCGCCGTTTGTGGACGACAAGAGCGTCACATCTTCGGTGGTCCGGATCGTTTGACCTGCCCCCAAGAGAGATAACGTTCCGACCCCGTCATATATAAGGCCTTCGCTTATCTGGATTGGTCCGTCCGTCAAAACCACAATCTGGCTGCCACCATCAGCCAAGGACGCGGCATTCAAGGCGGCACGCAGGCTACCTGTCCCCGCATCTTCCGCCGACGTTACGGTAAACACGGTCTCTGACAATACGGGACCGGCGGCGCAAGCCATTGTCAGGGCAAGTGTAGAAACGCGTAGAGAATTCATCCTTATCCGTCCTTTCATTTCGGAACGGATAAAGCCCTAAAACTCTAGTCTAACAGTCGTGTGACAATCCTAACCGCCTGCGCCATGCAGGATCTGGTCCATGGTCAATGCCGGCTGATCGCAGCCCGCTTCGCCAACGATCCGCGCTGGGACGCCAGCCACCGTTTTGCACGGCGGAACCTCTTCCAGGACGACGGAACCCGCTGCGATGCGGCTGCAACTTCCCACTTTGATATTGCCCAAAACCTTTGCACCAGCCCCGATCAGCACGCCGTTGCCGATCTTTGGATGACGATCATCGTCTTCTTTGCCCGTGCCGCCCAACGTCACCGAATGCAGCATGGAGACGTTGTCTCCCACAACCGCAGTCTCGCCGATGACGATGGAATGGGCGTGGTCGATCATTAGACCCTTGCCAATCCGTGCAGCCGGATGGATGTCGATGCCAAAGACCTCGCTCACGCGGGCCTGGATCAGATACGAAAGCTCTTTGCGGCCAGCATTCCAAAGGTGATGGCCAATGCGATAAGCCTGAACAGCCTGAAACCCTTTGAAGAACAACAAGGGCTGCATCAAGCGATGGCAGGCTGGATCTCTCTCGTAGATCGCAACAAGATCCGCGCGGGCCGACTGACCCAATTCCGGCGAGGCAAGATAGGCCTCATCCGCAATCTCGCGCAGAATCTGCTCGCCCATTTCTGCAGAGGCCAGCTTCATGGCAAAGCGCGCGGCCAAGGCACGCTCCAGCGTCGGGTGATGCAAGATCGAATGGTGGACAAGGCCACCAATCAAGGGCTCACCGGCAATGGCCGCTTTTGCCTCTGCTTCGATCTTGGTCCACACCGGATCAACGGCGCTCAACTTGCGGTTCTGTTCGGGCATCGACTTCCCTTTCGTCCTTGCCGCCTTCTACAACACATAAGCAGGAAGGACCAAGGACCAAGGTGATGTGCGAAGAATTGCCTGACCAAATCGTGACCGAGATGCAGAATCGCCTGCTGGAGGAGCTGGCAGAGTTGGACGCTGGCGACGCGGCCGGCACTGATGGACAGAAGACGGTGATGCTGGATCAACAGTCCGTCGGTCGCCTCAGCCGCATGGACGCGCTGCAGCAGCAGGCGATGTCGCAAGCCACGGCAAGGCGCCGCACCGCGCGACGACAAAGAATTGAAGCCACGCTGAAGCGCATTGAAGACGGCGAGTTCGGCTACTGCGAAGACTGCGGTGATGCCATCGCCAAAGGTCGATTGGACCTCGATCCCACCGTTCCGCTCTGCGTGTCTTGCGCCAACGGCTAAGCCCTTCGCTCTCGTTGTCCCAGGGCTGCATATACCAAGGCCAGGCAACGGCAATAATCAGCGTCGACCAAAATCGGCTCCGCTCTTGGCTTCCGACGCAGCGCCGCTCCCAACAATGATCCGTCACCCCAAATCGGGTGCTGTCGCCCCCAGACCTGGCACCACGCCTGCGCCCGGTCGGCCTCCGAGAGCATGCGATTCAGAACGAACCGTCGTCGCCTGACGGGATGCGCCCGAAGAACACGCGCCGCGGCAACGACATCCGTGTGCAACGGAAGCTGCACCGGATCAGACCCTCGGTAGCGTTAACTCGGCAAAGTGGACGGCCAGTCGGATCTCGCCAGAGCCATCAAAGTCGCCGCCTTCAGCGGTCAGGATCAGATTGGTGTCCGAATAGTACGCCAGTGGCGTTCCGGTCAGACCGCGTGCCCAAGCGCCCGCGCCCACGCCAATTCCGCTGCCATAGCGATTGTCAGATCCGGCAACGCCGATGCGCAGGCTGCTCGCCCCTCCAATAGCCGTAAGAACCCTCCCAGTGACGCCATAGACAATGGTGTTTGCGGGCAGCGCGTTTGGCACGGTCGTGACACCGCCCGCTCCTATCGGGTGATCGACATCCACAGTGCGATGGACAAATCCCGCCCCGCTTGGCGAAACCGAGCCGGACCCCTCAATCCACCCGACACCGTCAAAGTGAACGCGCGCGCCCCGGTCGCTCACGAAAGCCAGCCACCCTGCACGGGCCGGAACGAACGCCCAGCCACCATTCAAAAAGACAGCCACCTGCCCCGCCTGCCCGGCCCAGTCTCCGTTTGCCCCGTCCGGCACGGCCCAGACTTCGCCCTCCGCAGGAGCATTGGGTGGCGTCTGCGTGTCCGTTGATTGAAGGACAAGCTGCGCCAACGCGTCGATCCGAAGCAGCGCTTCGTTCACGGTGACATGCTTCTGCGCTTGATTGCCCGCCACCAAGGGCAGGTCCAGTACTGCGGTGTTAGCCATTGATCTCAATCCTCTCGAAATATCCCGGGCCAAACCGGTCAGAATTCTGCGCGACCTCGATGGCGAAGTCTCCCGTCACGTCGTCCGCGGCACGAAGTGCGGCTGGGTAGGACCATGCCGTGATAGGGGTGGTCGCTTCTCTGACCAGATCCGCGCCTTGCCAGACGCGGATGGAATAGTCCTCCCGAACTTCTCCAAGCGGCACCTCCGCCAAGTCCCAGCGATCACCATCGATACGCGTCTGCCTTACCCAGCTGACCGTTAGGTCATCGCCAATCCATTTTGCCTTCAGGTGCACAGGGCCAAAGGGACGAAGCGCCGTCCCCTTCGCCGTATGCGTGATGCCGCGAAAAACACTTGCATCGACGGGTTGGTTTGCCGGGCCAAACCGGTAGAGCCGCTCTCGACCCATTGTATCTGGCGAAACGTTCGGCTGGCTCAGCGCGGGATTGAGCATCAAGACCGTCGCGCCTGCCGGCCAGAAC
>CAZMKY010000404.1:0-3835 GCA_964566835.1 uncultured Rhodobacterales bacterium | reverse complement strand
TTGAAACAGGCGCCTTTGCCGGACCGTCGCAGGACGCCGAAGTGCTGCGGTGGGTTCTTTGGGACAATCACAAGCTGTCGAGCCAGGCTGGCGTGCGCCGTTTCCTCATGAATTTCCTGTCCGAAGACAAACGGCCCGCTGAAGTGATCGGCTTTCTGGGCGGGCGTCTTGCCGCGGCACTCAAGGTTTTGGAAGCGCATCTGACAGATCGCGAATGGATCGCTGGCGACGCTTTGTCAGCCGCAGATATCTCTTGTTGTTCCTACCTGTTTTACGAAGAGCCCTTCGGCTTCGATCGCGTCCAGTGGCCCGCGATTGATGCGTGGCTCGCCCGCATTTCCGCCCAACCGAACTGGGCCCACCCCTATGACCTGATGACCCCTGCCTTCCCCGCGAAGCAGGCCTGAAAAGGAGACGAGTATGTCTGAAGCCTACATCTATGACGCCGTGCGCAGCCCGCGTGGCAAAGGCCGCAAGGACGGCAGCCTGCACGAAGTCACCGCAGCGCGCCTTTCGGCTGACATTCTGAACGCGGTCAAGAACCGCAATGGCCTTGAAGGTCATGCTGTAGAAGACGTGATCTGGGGCAATGCCACACAAGTCATGGAGCAAGGCGGTTGCCTTGCCCGGACGGCGGTTCTGGCCTCGGATCTCGATGAGCGCATTCCGGGCCTGTCGATCAACCGCTTCTGCGCCTCTGGCATGGAAGCCGTGAACCTTGCGGCAAACCAAGTCAAAGGCGGTGCGGGCCAGGCCTATATCGCTGGCGGGGTCGAATGCATGAGCCGTGTGGCCATGGGCTCCGACGGGGCGGCCATTGCAGTCGATCCTTCGATCGCGATGAATACCTACTTCGTCCCGCAGGGCATCTCGGCCGACATCATCGCGACCGAATATGGCATCAGCCGTGATGACGCCGACGCCTTTGCTGTCGAAAGTCAGAACCGCGCCAAAGCCGCGTGGGACGACAAGCGGTTCGAGAAGTCGATTGTCACGATCAAGGACCAGAACGGGCTGACCATTCTGGATCATGACGAATACATGCGCCCCGGCACCGACATGCAGGCCCTGGGTGCGTTGAAGGCGTCCTTCAAGGACATGGGTGAAATCATGCCCGGCTTCGACAAGGTCGCGCTGATGAAATACCCGCACCTCGAGCGCATCAACCACATCCACCACGCGGGGAACTCCTCGGGCATCGTGGATGGTGCTGCGGCCGTTCTGATTGGGTCCAAGGAATTTGGCGAGGCCCATGGCCTGAAGCCGCGTGCACGCATTCGCGCCACGGCCAAGATCGGCACCGACCCCACGATCATGCTGACCGGCCCGGTTCCGGCCACCAAGAAGATCCTGGAAGACAGCGGCATGTCGATCGCGGACATCGACCTGTTCGAAGTGAACGAGGCGTTCTCTTCGGTCGTCCTGCGGTTCATGCAGGCCTTCGACGTCGATCACGACAAGCTGAACGTCAATGGCGGTGCGATCGCGATGGGCCACCCACTGGGGGCATCCGGCGCCATCATCATCGGCACGCTTCTCGACGAGATGGAGCGCACCGACAAGGAAGTCGGTCTGGCAACGCTTTGCGTCGCCTCCGGCATGGGTGCCGCAACGATTATCGAACGCGTGTAAGCGCGGCAGAGGGATTAGAGAAATGAGCGATTTTTCCTACGAACTGCACGACGACGGCGTGGCCGTCATCACATGGGACGTGAAATCGAAGTCGATGAACGTGCTGAGCCGTGAAGCTTTTGGCGACATCGAGGCCATGATCGACAAGGCACTGGCCGATGACGCCGTCAAGGGCGTCGTCGTGACTTCCGGCAAGGACACGTTTGCGGGCGGCATGGACTTGAACGTTCTGGCCACGATCCGCGCCGAATCCGGTGATGATCCGGCCCCGGCACTATTCGACTTTGTCATGGGCGGTCACAAGATCATGCGCAAGATGGAGCGTGCCGGTCTTGATCCAAAGACCAACAAAGGCGGCAAGCCGGTGGCCTGCGCCATCCCGGGCCTTTGCGCCGGGATCGGGACCGAGATCGCCTTGGCCTGTCACCGCCGCTTCATGGCGGACACGCCCAAGGGCCGCATCGGTCTGCCGGAAATCCTGCTTGGCATCTTCCCGGGTGGCGGTGGCACCACGCGCTATTCCCGCATAGTGGGCGCTGTTTCGGCCGCGCCCGTGCTTCTGGAAGGCAAGATGTTGGAGCCGAAGAAAGCCAAGTCTGCCGGTCTGATTGACGAAGTTGTCCCGGCGGACGAGCTTCTGGATCGCGCCAAGGCATGGGTTTTGAACGCGACGGACGCGGATATCGTGAAACCGTGGGATCAAAAGGGATGGAAGATGCCCGGCGGCGCGCCCTACCACCCCGCTGGTTTCATGAACTTCGTTGGCGCGAACGCGATGGTCAACGGCAAGACGCAAGGCGTCTATCCTGCCGCCAAGGCCCTTTTGTCGTCGGTTTACGAAGGCGCGATGGTGCCGTTTGACACCGCCTTGAAGATCGAGGCGCGTTGGTTCGTCAACATCCTGATGAACCCGTCCTCCTCAGCCATGATCCGGTCGCTTTTCGTGAACAAGGAAGCCCTGGAAAAAGGCGCCAATCGTCCGGACGTTGACGATCAGAAGGTCACGAAAGTCGGCGTTTTGGGCGCTGGCATGATGGGTGCTGGCATTGCCTATGTCAGCGCGAATGCCGGCATCGAGGTCGTGTTGATCGACCAGGCGCAAGACGCTGCTGATCGGGGCAAGGCCTACTCGGAAGGCATTCTTGACAAGGGCATGAAGCGCGGCAAGGTCAGCGAAGACAAGAAGGCAGAGGTTCTGGGCCGCATCAATGCGACCACGGATCTTCAGGCGCTCGCCGGATGTGATCTGATTGTCGAAGCTGTCTTCGAAGATCCGGGCGTAAAGGCCGAGATGACGCAGAAGGTCGAAGCCATTGTCGGTGAAGACTGCATCTTTGCGACGAACACCTCGACATTGCCAATCACGGAACTGGCCAAGGCGTCCGTCCGTCCGGAACAGTTCATCGGCATCCACTTCTTCTCGCCCGTCGACAAGATGCTTCTGGTTGAGATCATCAAGGGTGCGGAAACAGGTGATCGTGCCGTTGCGAAGTCTTTGGACTTCGTCCGCCAGATCAAGAAGACGCCGATCGTCGTCAACGACGCCCGCTTCTTCTATGCCAACCGCTGCATCATCCCTTACATCAACGAAGGCCTGCGTATGGTCGGCGAAGGTGTGGAACCTGCGCTGATCGAAAACGCAGCCAAGCTGATGGGCTTCCCGCTGGGACCGCTGCAGTTGACGGACGAGACGTCGATTGACCTTGGCGTGAAGATCGCCAAGGCAACGCGTGCGGCCATGGGCGACGCCTATCCCGACGGTGCCGTCGATGACGTTCTGTTCTGGATGGCCGATCAAGGGCGCATGGGCCGCAAGTCGAAGTCCGGCTTTTATGCCTATGATGACGCTGGCAAGCGGACCGGTCTTTGGGAAGGCCTTGATACAAAATTCGCACTGGCAGATGACCAGCCCGACCTGACGACGGTCCAGCACCGTCTGATGATGGCGCAGGTGCTTGAGGCCGTTCGCGCCTTTGAGGAAGGCGTGCTTGAAGACATCCGGGAAGGTGACGTCGGCGCAATCCTTGGCTGGGGCTTTGCACCTTGGTCGGGTGGGCCGTTCTCTTGGCTTGATATCCTTGGCGCGGCCAAGGCCGTTGAGATTTGCGATACGTTGGAAGCCGAGCATGGTGTCCGTTTCCAAGCGCCTGAGCTTCTGAAGAGCATCGCCCAGTCGGGTGAGACCTTCTACGGCCGCTTCGGC
>CAZMKY010000403.1:0-6359 GCA_964566835.1 uncultured Rhodobacterales bacterium | reverse complement strand
TCAGGGCCGTCAGACCCAGCGCACCAGCCAGCAAGGGCAAGCCACCCGGAAGCGGGATTTCGACCTCTGGGTCGTCGCCAACTTCACAGCCACCAAGCGTGTCGATGTCGATGCTGCCGCCGGTCGGAACCGAGTAGGCCGCACAGTCAAAGCGCGCCGTGCCCTGCCCGTCCGAGCTGAGCGAGATCTTCGTCACGTCGTCGAACTGGTCGTTCGTGAAGATGATGAAGTAGCCATTGGCCGAGAAATCGAACGTCGCATCGCCATCAAGCTTCGTGATGTCGACGGTGTTGCCCGAGATCGAGACTTCGTAGACATCAAGGAATTGTTCCTCGAACGACTGCGTCGTCGTCAGACCCACGCGCGGCAGTGCCTCGTCGTCAGCCGTGATGTTGAAGAAGTTCGTCTCGCTGTCGGCAGTCAGACCGTTGAAGTTCAGATAGAACCCAAGGAAGTCGAACGACCCTTCGTCAACGCGCGTGATGTTGGTGATCAATGGATCGGTGTTGACCTGATCCTCGCGCAAACAGATTGCATCAAAACACTGACCATTGGTCGTCCCGATCGGCGTGTAGTCGAAACCCTGACTTTGCCAGGTGTCGACGTTGTTCGCGTTCGGGAAGTCGTTAAAGCTCTCAATAATCGTGGAAGCGCTCGCGGCGCTGCCCATCGTTACCGCGGCGGCTGCCGCGAAAATTACACTACGGATGAACATAAACACATCCCCCAAAAAAGAAGCACACTCCCCGCCCGATGCGGACAGCTTCACCCAAGGTCAATTTACGCTAATTCGAGGTCTCCCCAAAGGAATAAGGCCGAAAAGTGGCAGAAAATAGGAGGTTTTGCCCTATTTCGCGGAATCTCAATTTTTGGACTCGAGACAGTCTGACGTCTGGAATATCGACTGTTTTCGGCTTGGAAACGCACCTCGCGCTGCCCTCTTGTCACCGCGAATCGCTCCTGATCTAGTGAATTGAAGTCAGTCAGGGGCGCGAAATGACGAAAATCCACCCGGATTTCACCATCGGCATCGAAGAAGAATATCTGCTGGTCGATCCCGATACGGGACGCCTGGCAGAGGCGTCTCCGGGCTTTATGGAGGCATGCCAGGACGCTCTTGGCGATCAGGTCAGCCCGGAATTCAAGGCCTGCCAGGTCGAAGTCGGTACCCGCGTCTGCAAGACGGCGGCCGAGGCCCGTTCCGACCTGCAGAACCTGCGCGCCACGGTCCACAGGGTCGCAAAGGACTTCGGCGTCTGTCCGATTGCGGTCTCATGTCACCCATTCGCGGACTGGAAGGATCAGGGGCGCACCGACAAGAGCCGCTATAATGATCTTGAACGCGCGTTGGCCGGTGTGGCCCGGCGCATGCTGATTTCAGGCATGCACATTCATGTCGGCATTCCGGACGAGGAAATGCGCATCGACCTGATGAACCAGCTAACCTATTTCCTGCCCCATCTTCTGGCGATGTCAGCCTCATCGCCCTTTTGGCAGGGGGAAGATACCGGGCTGGCGTCCTACCGTCTGACGGTCTTCGACAACCTGCCAAGAACAGGATTGCCTCCGCTTCTGGGGTCTTGGGGTGAATATGACCGAACCGTTTCGATCCTGAAGAACCTCGGCGTGATAGAGGACTCCTCGAAAATCTGGTGGGATCTGCGCCCCTCGCATCACTACCCGACGATAGAGACCCGCATCTGCGATGTGCCGCCCCGACTGGAACACTCGGTCCAGTTGGCCGCAATCACGCAATGCCTGACCCGGATGCTTTGGCGGCTCAGCCGCGACAACCAGCGTTGGCGCCTCTACGACCGCTTCCTGATCGCTGAAAACCGCTGGCGCGCACAGCGCTTCGGCCCGACCGAAGGATTGATTGACTTTGGCCGGCGCGAAATCGTGCCCTTTTCCGATCTGGTGTCGGAATTGCAGGAGCTAGTCGCGGAAGACGCGGAAGCCTTGGACTGCGTCGCCGAGATCGACGCCCTTCCCCAGATGATCGACGGCGGCACGAGCGCCCAGCGCCAACGCAACGCCTACGCCGCCGCGCGCGAAGGTGGCCGCGATCACAGTGCCGCGTTGCAAGCTGTGGTGGCGCACCTGGCGGAAGAATTCACACAGGATCTGTAAACAGTTTGTCACATCGGCAAATCCGCGCCGATTGCAGCCAAATACGTCCAGATTAAGGCGCGTCGCCCCAAATTCTCCGCATTCCGATGCCATGCAGAGCGAATATTTATTTCAACACGGAAGATCAGGTAAAATCGTCATGTCGTTGAAGGAGCATCGCATCGCAGGGCTTCGCATTCGTCGTGTCAACAAGGTTCCGGAGCCGCCCGCTGCACTTTGGCAGCCGAAGGATGATCTGCCGGATCTGGAACCTCCGGAGAAGCGGCTAACCAGCCTGCGCCAACAGGTCTTTACGTCCAACCGGATCACGCTCAGCCGCGATTCCGCTCTGGATGATGTGCTGAACCCGCACGATCGGGAAGAACACCACGACATCGTCGCACGGGTCACCGTCTATGTGATGAACATCACGGTCATGATCATGTCGCTGCCGGTGGGTCTCGCACTGCTCTACTTCAACATCATGGGCGGTGAGAACCTGCGCACCACGTCACATGTGATGGCCCTGACCGGCATGTTCATCGCGCTGGCGGCGACGCCAGCGGGCATGATGCTGTTTCAACAGCTGAACTGGCTGAACTAGGGGCGGTCCTTTCAGAACGCAGCGACCTGCGCATCAGACAGGTTCATGAATGGCATCAGGCCGGTCCGGATGGCGAACACCACCCAACCCGTCTCTGGCAGCCGCCTGAGCGTCTGGCGTTCCGATCTCAGATAGACGTCCGGACCGGGGTCAGGATGCACCAGACGCTCGGCCTCGCGCTTTGGACAGAACAGCGCCGTGGTCGCATGCGGATGCGCGTTGTACCGCCAAAGCACTCGGTCAGGCTGGATCGCATCGAAAAGCCGCGACACCCGCTTGCCAACGTTCTCATCATATTCCGGTACGGGCGTGTGAACGCCTTGCAAGCCACGCCCAAGCTTTTCATCCAATCGCCAGAACGCCGGAAAACAAAGTACGGCGGCCGACAGCATCCAACCGCCCTCCGGGTCGGGACCAAGCAGGCAGAAGTCTTCCTGCACGAGCCGCCCGAGAAATGTCAGGTCCGCCGGTTCGCGTCTTGGCACCACGACGCCATCGGGTCGGCGGACATTGTCGCCGGAGATGGAGTAGCCATCGTCCAGCGCACCAAGAACCATTCCTGATAGCTCCTCGATCGCGTCCCCAGAACCGGGCATTTCACCCGTGACAAGGCCAGCCTCGGACTTCAGCAAGCGATCCCGTTCGGCCATCTGCGCATCGAAGCTTTCGTCGCGCAGTAGCCAGTCAGACAGCTCCAACGGACCGATCCCCGGCAAGTTCCGCCGGTTCAACGGAGCCTCCTCGGGCAACCAAGGGATTCGCTGCATGATCCACGACATCTGGCGACCCAATCCCAAGTCACGGAAGGCGTCAATTCAATCCCAATTTAGCCTATGTGCAAAAACGCACTCAGACGCAGCAAAAGTCTTGACCGAATGCAAAAACTCTCGCCAAGTGTCGTCGCGGGGGCGTTTTTTCGAGTTTTTCATACGCTCATGTCGGCGACGAATTAAGACTGGCGCCGGACTGCCCCTGATGAGCGACAGGGACGAAGAAAATCATGAAAAAGACGATTTCGAACCTCGCGGTCTTGGCCGCGATTTCAGCCTTGGCAGCCTGTGGTGGTAGCGGCGGCGGTGGTGCTGGCGGCGGCGGCGGCGGTGGTGGCGGCGGTGCAGACCCCTTTGCAAGCTACGACACAGCCTATGATGCCGCGACGAATGGTATTGCACCGACCAGCAACATGCCAAGCAGCAACACGGCCAATTACACCGGCCAGGTTTATCTGGATATCACGGACACAACCGCATCGGCCAACGACGTCGGGCAGGTCGTCGGTGACTTGGCGATGTCGATCGACTTCGATGCGACCGGCGGCGACGTCAGCGGCACGATCTCGAACGTGGTCGGCGAAACGCCGGGCGGTGACGCTCTGGCCTTCGACGGCGAGTTGACGACGGCAGCCGCCGATGGTCTGGGCTTTGCCTCAGTCGTGCAAACGAGCGAAGTCGTCCTGCCACCCCCCGCCTCTGGCACCATCCGCACGGGCGCGATGTTGGCGAACTTCTATGGCACGCTGGATCAAACCGAAGTCGCTGCAGGCGATGGCCTTGACGGCGATGTCCTGGTCTTCCTCGGGGGCGCCTTCTTCGGTGACGCCGGAGCCGTGGCTGCTGGTCCTGCGGCGGCGCTGGACAGTTTCCCGGGCGATGCCAGCTTTGTTGGCAGCGGCACCTACTACGCAGAACAGTAAGCTAACCGCCACACCGGTCGAAATCAGACCGGGCGATGTCGTTTTGCAGCCGGACGGGTCCCTCGTCCGGCTGATTTTCTGAAGCCATGAAGGATCACGCAGCACATCCCCGGAAGATCGACCCGAGCCAAGGCGCGCGGCTTGGCGACAACACGCCCAACGACGCGGACCGGGTGGAGATCGGGCCAACGCCCTTGGCCTTTCAGGAATGGCGGGATGCGGGTCTGGAACTGCCCGACTTACAAGCCATGCGCCGCTTTAGGTGGGAACGTCTGACGCGCCATATCGTCGATCGCGAATACGGGGGTCTTCTGATGTTCGATCCCCTGAACATCCGCTACGCGACCGACAGCACCAACATGCAGCTTTGGAACACGCATAATCCGTTCCGGGCCGTCCTCTTGTGCGCCGATGGCTACATGGTCATGTGGGACTACAAGAACTCACCCTTCCTCTCGGCCTTCAATCCGTTGGTGCGCGAAGCGCGATCCGGCGCGGACTTCTTCTATTTTGACAGGGGCGATAAAGCCTATGACGCCGCCCTGCGCTTCGCTGGCGACGTCATGGCCTTGATCAAGGAACACGGCGGCAGCAACACCCGACTGGCGGTCGACAAGGCAATGCTGCACGCGATCCGCGCGCTTCAGAATGTCGGCTTTGAGATCATGGAAGGCGAAGAAGTCACCGAGAAAGCCCGCTCCGTCAAAGGTCCAGATGAGATCCGCGCAATGCGCTGCGCCTCTCTCGCCTGCGAAGCATCGATGAAGGCCATGGAAGACTTCGCGCGCGGTGAGATCCCGAAAGGCGGCGTCACCGAAGATGATGTTTGGGCCGTGCTCCATTCCGAGAACATCCGGCGCGGCGGTGAATGGATCGAGACACGCTTACTGGCATCCGGTCAGCGGACGAACCCGTGGTTTCAAGAATGCGGCCCAAGGGAATGCCAGACAAACGAGATTCTGGCCTTCGATACGGATCTGGTAGGCAGCTATGGCATCTGCGTCGATATCAGCCGCACGTGGTGGATAGGCGATGCCGCGCCGCGCCCGGACATGATCTATGCCATGCAACACGCCCACGAGCACATCATGACCAACATGGAAATGATCCGCCCCGGCGCGAACATCGAAGACATGTGCCGCAACACGCATGTTCTGGACGACAAGTTTCAGGATTTGAAATACGGCTGCCTGATGCACGGCGTGGGTCTTTGTGATGAATGGCCGCTTTTGGCCTATCCGGACAAGATGGTGCCCGGCGCATTCGACTATGAGCTGGAACCGGGGATGGTGCTTTGCGTCGAAGCCCTGGTTGGCGAAGTTGGTGGCGATTTCTCGATCAAGCTTGAAGATCAGGTTCTGGTCACGGAAGACGGGTTCGAGAACCTGACACGCTATCCTTTCGACGAACGTCTGATGGGGAGCTGAAGCTAGCGCGCCAACCGCATTAGGGCGACACCGATCAAGGTCATGAACACGGATCCGATCCGCGCGAAATCGACCTTCTCTTTCAGGATGAGCGAGCCGATCAGCAAGGCAAAGACAATGGAAGTCTCGCGCAGCGCCGTGACAAGCGCCAAGGGCGCCTGCGTAAAGGCCCAGACGACAATCCCGTAGGCCGTGAAACTTGCCAACCCGCCACCAAAAAACGCAGCCGGGGCAACCTTGGGCAATCGCAGGACAAGCCCCGGGCGTTGAACCTCTGTGAAGATCGCAAACGGGATCGCCCCAAGCATCGAGATCCAGCCGAAGAACGCTACTGGCGACCCGGAAAGCCGCGCACCTACACCGTCAACCAGTGAATAGGATGCGATGAAACCGCCTGTAATCAGCGCTGCTGCAACGGCCCGCGGATTGGCTCGTCCGCCGCGCCCCAAACCGATTGAGATGATCCCGCAGGCAATGATCAGGATCGCCACCATCTCCATGCCGGAAAGCGTCGCGCCAAGGGCCA
>CAZMKY010000402.1:0-4290 GCA_964566835.1 uncultured Rhodobacterales bacterium | reverse complement strand
CCTGAGGGCCGTAGCAGACTACTACGTCGATAGGCCGGAGATGTAAGTGCAGTAATGCATTCAGTTGACCGGTACTAATTGCCCGATAGGCTTGATTTGATCCAGAAGCAGCCAGGCTGACCCAGCCCTGGACTGGATGATCGAAGCATACACTTCGTGTGTTTGACTTGGATGATGTGTTCTTTTCTTGGTTTGGTGGTCATAGCGCAAGCAAAACACCCGATCCCATCCCGAACTCGGCAGTTAAGTGCTGTTGCGCCGATGGTACTGCGTCTTAAGACGTGGGAGAGTAGGTCGCCGCCAAACCTAGTAAGGAACACATCCGTATCTCTCGACGATGTTTCATAAAAATGCCGCCCTCCGGGGCGGTTTTTTTGTGTCTATCCCCTTCGTGTGGCGGTTTTCTAGGGCGCTTCGAGGCGTTAGCATCGCCGCAAGGAGGATAGTCATGCCCAGCTACGATGCCGACAAGATCGCCAGGATCCACGAACAGCTGCACAGTCACCTTCCAAGCGACCCGGCGTTGCGCATCAAGGCATTGGAAAGTCTCGCGATTGAGAAAGGACTGGTTGCACAAGAAACTTTGGACAATTGGGTCGAGCTCTACGCGAACAAGGTTGGTCCGATGCGAGGCGCGAAAGTTGTCGCCAAAGCGTGGGTGGACCCCGATTTTCGCGCGCGCCTCTTGGCCGACGCAGGCGAAGCGATAAAGGAATTCGGCTTCGAAGGGCATGCGTCGACACACCTAAAAGCCATTGAAAATAATGATAAAATTCATAATCTGGTGGTGTGCACGCTATGCTCCTGCTACCCGTTTTCAGTGCTTGGCATGTCACCGGCTTGGTACCGTTCGACCGCCTATCGCGCACGCGCCGTGAGCGAGCCGCGCGCCGTGCTCGCGGAATTCGGAGTGGAACTGCCCTCGGATGTGAAGATCCGGGTCTGGGATTCGACGGCCGAGCTTCGCTACCTGGTGATCCCTGAACGACCAGCGGGCACAGAAGACTACAGCGAAGACGAACTCGCAGCGATTGTCACACGGGATTCAATGATCGGCACGGACCGCGTCCTCAAAGTGGGGGCAAACTGATGGACGGTCCGCACGACGTTGGTGGAAAGGCTGGACACGGTTCGATCGACACGGAGGCGCCGCCATTTCGGGAACCGTGGGAAGCACGGCAATGGGCGCTGTCCAAGAACGTCGCGGTACGAGGCGGCACGATTGATTGGTGGCGACACGGCATTGAGCGGATGAGTGCGACGTCCTACCTGACGCTGCCATATTTCGCGAAGTGGAACGCCAACGACATCGCCCAAGCCATCGATCTCGGTGTCTTTACGTTGGAGGAGGTCGTCAGCGGCCACGCCAAGGATCCGGCCGAGCCAGCAAGGCCCAAGACTATGGAAGAGTTGGAGCAGCAACTTCGCGACAACGCCTACGACTTCTCCCGCCCTGCAGATACAGAGCCAAAGTTTGCTCTCGGCGACACTGTCCGCACGGTCCGGACGCCCGCGTCGGGGCATACACGATTACCGGCTTACGCAAGGGCGGCCACCGGCGTCATTATCGCCCACCATGGCGCACATCTTTTCCCGGATGATGGTGCGAAAGGTATCGAACGCGCCGAACATCTCTACACGGTTGAGTTCGCGGCCGACGAACTCTGGGGGGACGCGGCGCCTGCCACCGATTCCGTCTGCATCGATCTTTGGGAGAGCTATCTTGAATTGCCCTGACGATGCCTTGCAGCCCCGATCTGAAGTGTTCGCCGAAGCGTGGCATGCACAGACATTGGCGGCTGCTGCCGGATGTGTTGCCGAAGGTCATTTCTCGGCGACCGCGTGGTCTGAAATGCTGGGAACTTGTCTGCGCAAAGCCGCTGCAGACGGCGCGCCGGACACAGAAGAAACCTATTATCTTTCGGCACTTAGGGCGTTGGAGCTTCTGATCCCAGTGTCAGAAGAAGAGCTGGGGCAGAGGAAATCTGACTGGACAGATGCGTATCTGCGAACACCTCACGGTGCACCAGTCAAGCTCTGATTGCGCCGATTTTCCAACCGTCCGATTCTTTTGCTTGAGACCCTTGCAGGTGCCAGAAATGAGAGTTAAGTGACACGCATTGGCGCGGGGTGGAGCAGCCCGGTAGCTCGTCAGGCTCATAACCTGAAGGTCGTAGGTTCAAATCCTACCCCCGCAACCAAACAACAAAACGCCCGGACCGTAGTGGTCCGGGCGTTTTGTTTTTGTGGTTATTTTATTGCGCGTCGATGCTTGCACCAAGGGCCTAAGCCGGATCGAATCCACTGCCCAACGGTGCAGCGGAAAAGTGCATCATTCCGCGGCAATCCTTGTCGATTCCATCGGCGTGCAGAATTCCGTGAGAACGTCAGAGTAATCGGGATCCTCACTGGCCAACGTCAAAGTTGCGGCCAACATCCCTTGTTTGGATCCGCAGTCAAACCTCCGCCCAGAGAATTCAAAACCGACCAGGCCAATGTCCGAGATCCCCGCCGCGATCGCATCAGTCAGCTGGATTTCGCCTCCCGCACCGGGTGTTGTTTTTGCGATTGCCTCAAAAATCGATCCATCGAGCACATAGCGCCCGACCACCGCAACATCTGATGGGGCGTCAGACGCAGAAGGCTTCTCAACCATTCCATCGGCGTAGGTCAAAGCGCCATTCTCGCTGCGAACGGACAGCACGCCATAGGCCGACACCTGATCCAGGCCGACCCGCATGGTCGCAACCATATGTCCGGCCTCTGTTTTCCGGTAAGCTTCGATCATCTCTGACAGGCAACCGTAATCACCGAGGATGAGGTCGTCAGGCAAGATGACAGCGACAGCGCCGGGCAAAGCATGTTCGGCCGCGCAACCGACAGCGTGACCAAGCCCGAGCGGTTCATTCTGCATCACGAAGATAACGTCGTGCTCTTCCTCGTCCAAGGCGGCGTCTTCAAGGTCACGCGCCGCGCGGGCTTTTCCACGTTCGCGAAGCGTTTGAACAAGTTCTTCATCGGCCATCACGTGCCGCTCAATGGCCGACTTGGAGGGATGAGACACGAAGATCATGCGCTCTATCCCGGCGTCGCGGGCTTCGTTGATGGCGTATTGAATCAGCGGTGTGTCGATGACAGGCAAAAGCTCTTTCGGGGTGGCCTTTGTCGCGGGCAAAAATCGTGTGCCCAGTCCTGCAACAGGAAAGATGGCCGTCCGTACAGCACGCTTGTTCATCTGAAATCTTACCTCCGTCCACGCTGCGATGCAGCGGTCGCCAAAACCGTCGCGCAATGGCATGTGCCAAGGGCGCATTCGTCAAACTGACGCCTGATCTTGAGAATAGTTCCACATCTCTTTGAGATCCATTTTCAGGGCTTTTCTTAAGAAATGCTGAAGCAACTGCGATTGTGCCAAGTTTTATTGGCTATGACGCCGCCTAGGTTCAGCCACGCGTATAAGACGATTCTGAGCTGCCTGAAAATTGTGCAAAATATTGGATTGACGCCTATAACAACCTCAGCGGTTCTGCGGCGCAGCGTTAAGAGCTGAGTTTGGAACAATCGACAGGCCCGCACGTTTAACGTCAGGAACAAGGCGAACAATCTTTATGGCAGTCAGCGACACACCAGGCGAGGGCCAATTCACGCGGCCCTATGAAGCAGTGGCCGTTCTCGGCGCGGGCGCGTGGGGCACGGCCTTGGCCGTCGTGGCGCATGAGGCTGGACGGGATGTGCGACTGTGGGGGCGCAGTGCAGCCACGGTTGATGAGATAAACGCACGCCACACCTCTGAACGGTTTCTGCCCGGTGTGGCGCTTCCGAGTAGATTGAAGGCCAGCACGGACTTGGCGGCATGTGTTTCCCAAGCCGATGCCGTTTTGATCGTCACGCCATCCCATACGTTGCGCAGTCTCGCACGCGATATCAGGCCGCATCTTGGAAAGGATGTGCCTGTCGTCCTGTGCGCGAAGGGCATCGAGGTCGATAGCGGCCTATTGCTGAACGAGGTTGCCGCCGAAGAACTGCCCGGCCATCCGATTGGGGCGTTGTCTGGTCCCACCTTCGCGCGCGAGACGGCGATGGGTCACCCAACCGCAGCGACGATCGCATTTCCGTTCGCCTACAAGGATCGCATTCATCCTCAAGCCAGCCCGGCAGCGCGTATGGCGATGTCCTTGGGCACGTCGGCCTTCCGACCCTATATCTCGGACGACTTGGTCGGCGTGGAAGTGGCCGGCGCCGTCAAGAACGTCATCGCAATCGCGTGTGGCATCGTTACGGGCGCTGGCT
>CAZMKY010000401.1:0-3920 GCA_964566835.1 uncultured Rhodobacterales bacterium | reverse complement strand
GGGCGGCCAGTTCGGCACCGCGCGGCGTGCGTAGCGATACGGTCAGGTCTGCGCCACGGTAACGGATGCGGTAGCCACCCGTGCGGCGGTCGACCTTCAGGATCAGTGGTGCACCGCCGACGCTGAGGTGGGCCAGACTTTGTCCCGGCGTCCAGTCGCTTTCGACGCGCAGGGTCGCACCATCTTCGAAGGTCACGTCGGCACCGCCTGGATCGGCCGCAATGGACACCTGAAAGCTTTCGCCCTGCAGGCCCACGACCCAATCCGCCCCAACACGGCGTTCGTGGTTGCCCATCCGGCCCGAGATCCGCGTCCGCCGGATCTCGGCCACGCGGTACATGGCCGCCGTGGACGCGACAATGCGCCGGAGATCTTCATCGGCCAGCGTCACACCCTCGAAGCCGTCGGGATACTCCTCGGCGATGAACGCCGTCGTCATGTCGCCCGAAATGAATTTCGGATGATCCATGACAGCGGCGAGGAATGGCAGGTTGTGGCCAATGCCTTCGACCTCGAAAGCGTCCAGCGCCTGGCGCATTTCCTCGATCGCGGACAAACGGTCCGGACCCCATGTGCAAAGCTTTGCAATCATTGGGTCGTAATAGATCGAGATCTCGCCCCCCTCGTAGACGCCGGTATCATTCCGTACGGCGCGTTCGGCATCCGCGATTTCTGCCGGGGGACGATAGCGGGTCAGACGCCCGGTCGACGGCAGGAAGCCGCGATACGGGTCTTCGGCGTAAAGCCTGTTTTCAATCGCCCAGCCGTTGATCTGAACGTCGTCCTGCGTCATCGACAAGGGCGCGCCGGCGGCCACGCGGATCATCTGTTCAACCAGATCGACCCCGGTGATCAACTCGGTCACAGGGTGTTCCACCTGAAGACGCGTGTTCATTTCCAAGAAGTAGAAATTCTTGTCACCGTCGACGATGAATTCGACCGTGCCCGCGCTGGTATAACCCACGGCCTTGGCCAATTCGCAAGACTGTTTGCCCATGGCGGCACGTGTTTCGGGATCAAGAAACGGCGAAGGCGCTTCTTCGACGACCTTCTGGTTCCGACGCTGGATCGAGCATTCGCGTTCGTTCAGATAGATGCAGTTGCCATGCGCGTCGGCCAGCACCTGGATTTCGATGTGCCGGGGCTGCGTGACGAACTTCTCGATGAAAATCCGGTCATCCCCGAAGCTGGAGGCCGCTTCGTTCTTGGACGACTGGAACCCCTCGCGCGCCTCGTCGTCGGACCATGCGATCCGCATCCCCTTGCCGCCGCCACCAGCGCTGGCCTTGATCATGACCGGATAGCCGATTTCGTTCGAGATCCGGACGGCTTCTTCCGCGTCTTCGATCAGCCCCATGTAGCCCGGAACGGTCGAGACGCCTGCTTCCTGCGCGATCTTCTTCGACGTGATCTTGTCGCCCATGGCTTCGATCGCGCCTTTCGGCGGGCCAATGAAAGCCACGCCGGCGGCTTCCAAAGCTTCGGCGAATTTCGGGTTCTCGGACAGGAAACCATAGCCCGGATGCACGGCCTCGGCGCCGGTGTCCTTGATGGCCTGCATGACCTTCGCGATGTTGATATAGCTCTCGGCCGCTTGCGGTGGGCCGATGTGGACAGCCTCGTCCGCCATCTGGACATGCAGCGCGCGCCGATCCGCGTCGGAATAGAGCGCAACGGTCTGGATACCCATCTTGCGCGCGGTCTTGATGACCCGGCAGGCGATTTCACCACGGTTGGCGATCAGGATTTTCTTGAACATGTCCCCTCCGAGAAACGCACAAGGCCACCCGGGCGGGATGCCCGGATGGCCTTGGCGATTTTTGTGTTCAGTTGTGGCTTAGCGCCGGCAGAGCTCGGGCGTGAGGTCGTCGCAGAGAACGCCGGCCGCGCCGCCGATTGCGGCGCCCGTGACGGCCGAGCCGCCGGTGGCTTCCGATGCGACGGCACCGATGGCTGCGCCCGAGAGACCGCGCTCAAGATCGCTGTCACCGCAGGCTGCGAGACCAAGCGTCGAGGCAACGGCGATGAAGGCCAATGTCTTTTGCATGTTGGGTCACTTTCTTTTTTGCTGAACTGCTCGTTCAACTCAAAGTCGTCGCGCCCGGTTCCCGTTTTGGCAAGGCAATATGTCGTGAGACAAGTCGAAATGGCAGAACGCCGCCGATCCGGCCCCAGATAAGTGGGCGATCCGGACAACAAACACGGCCCGGATCGCCCCGCTGGGGAAGGGGTACTCTTTCGACAATCTAGGGCGCGCACTGTGCTGGAGGGTTGCGCCCTACCGGAAGTCTGGAGCGATTCCCGGCCATCCGGGAAGTCTTTTGACATGCTCCTCGCAAGACTGGCGGGGAACCGCCGGGATGAGAGATCGCCCGGCAGGATCATGCCACCCACGTGCCGTCAAAGGCTTCGGGGAAGGCCGCGCGGGCGCGGGCCTCGTCAATCTGCAAAAGGGCTTCGTAATCGGCCGGGTCCGCGTCCGCATCGACGAAGTTGACTTCGCGCCCGATCAACCAAGACAGGCGCCCGGCATCGAGGTTGCCACGCTCGAACGGTTCATCGCCGAAGTAATCCCAGAGACACGCCATGAAGGCCTGATCGGCCCGGCGGTCCGCGGCCTTGCGGTCGTGGTGACGTTCGCGGCGCTGGATCGGCGTGGCGCCTTTCGGATTGGCGCGGCGCACCGTGAACTGGCTGTCCGTGCCCGGCAGACGCCCCGGAAAGCCTTTGTGCTTGGTCATGTACGGCAAGGCCATCAGCGCGCCCCTTCTGGCCAAGGCTGCACGGGGACGAGGACGACATCCTCGGCCTCGGTGCAAGCTTGCAAAAGGGTCAGCGCGAGCGTGGCGAAGATCAGACGGTGAAACGGCATCGGCCAGCCCTCTTCAAAGCGGGATGTTGTCGTGTTTCTTCCACGGGTTCGTCAGCTTCTTGCCGCGCAGCGACGCAAACGCCCGCGCCACCCGGCGGCGGGTGGAATGCGGCTGAATAACTTCGTCGATGAAGCCCTTCTCGGCCGCGCGGAAGGGGTTGGCGAAGTTGGCCTCGTATTCAGCCGTCCGGGCCGCGATTTTTTCAGGATCGTCCAGTTCGTTGCGATAAAGGATCTCAACCGCGCCTTTCGCGCCCATCACGGCAATCTCGGCCGTGGGCCAGGCATAGTTGAAGTCACCGCGAAGATGCTTCGACGCCATCACGTCATAGGCCCCGCCATAGGCCTTCCGGGTGATGACGGTGACTTTCGGGACCGTCGCTTCGCCGTAGGCAAAGAGGAGCTTCGCGCCATGCTTGATCACGCCGCCATATTCCTGCGCCGTGCCCGGCAGGAAGCCCGGCACATCGACCAAGGTCAGGATCGGGATCTCAAACGCATCGCAGAAACGGACAAAGCGCGCGGCCTTTCGGCTGCTGTCGATGTCGAGGACGCCCGCCAGCACCATCGGCTGGTTTGCCACAACGCCTACCGTCGACCCTTCAAGCCGGATAAAGCCGGTGATGATGTTTGCGGCATAGTCCTTCTGGATTTCGTAGAAATCACCTTCGTCCGCGACCTTGGTGATCAGTTCCTTCATGTCGTAAGGCGTATTCGGATTGTCCGGGATCAACGTGTCGAGGCTTTCCTCGATCCGCTCCGGGCTGTCGAAGAACGGACGCACCGGGGCCTTGTCGCGGTTCGAGAGCGGCAGGAAGTCGACGAGGCGGCGGATCTCCAACAGGGCCTCCACGTCATCGCGGAAAGCGCCATCGGCCACGGAGGATTTCTTGGTATGGGTGGACGCGCCGCCCAGTTCTTCCGCCGTGACGACTTCGTTCGTGACCGTCTTCACCACATCGGGGCCAGTGACGAACATGTAGCTTGAATCCTGCACCATGAAGATGAAGTCCGTCATCGCCGGGGAATAGACGGCGCCCCCGGCGCA
>CAZMKY010000400.1:0-11623 GCA_964566835.1 uncultured Rhodobacterales bacterium | reverse complement strand
GAGAGCCAACGCTGACGCCGCGATTGAAAGACATTCCGATCCGCATTCCCCAGCCTCAGCCTGATGTCCCGATCTCGATCTACGAAATCCAGAAAGGTCTGAAGTCCCGCGCCTTTGGTGTCGCTGAATGAAGATAGCTGTCATCGGACGCGGGTTGATCGGCAGCGCGGCGGCGCGCCATCTGGCCTTGGCCGGAGTGTCGCCGACGTTAATCGGCCCCGCAGAACCGGATGACATCGCTTCTCACCAAGGCGTTTTTGCCAGTCACTATGACGAAGGGCGGATCACACGACGGAACGCAACGACTGAATTCTGGTCCGAGGTCAGCCACGCCTCCATCGAACGCTACGGCGAAATTGAAGCCAGTTCCGGCATCGCCTTCTTCTCGCCTGTAGGCGCGTTGATGGTCGGTCCGACCAATGGTGACTTCATGGTGTCAGCGCGCAAAGTGGCGACATCGCAGAAGGTTGTTTGCGAGGACCTCGACGGACCGTCGTTTTCAAGTGCATTTCCAATGATGACGTTTTCCGCGGATACTGCGGCCTTGTGGGAACAAGATGGTGCAGGCCACATTTCACCCCGCCGCCTCGTCGCCGCGCAGACACGCGCCGCCTTGAAGGCCGGTGCCATGATCCAGCAAGACATCGTGCTGGGTCTTGAGGAAACCCAGAATGGCGTCCGCGTTCGAACCGACGCAGGGGCGGTTGACTATGATCAAGTTCTGGTCGCCGCAGGATCCATGACGGATCATGTGCTTGGACGTCCGGTGACCTTTGAAGTGCGACCTCGCACCGTCACCTTCTTTCACATGTCCCCGGATCAGGCCGAGACGCTTCGTGACATGCCTTCGGCCGTCTTCGATACGGGTCACTATCTTTTGCCACCAATCCACTACCCGGATGGCACCATTCGTATGAAACTGGGCGGAGAACCTGATGCAGCCCCCCTGACATCGCCGGGCGCCATGCGCGACTGGTTTCACGGTGGCGGTAGCAAAGCTGTCAGCGCGCTCCATCAGGATTGGTTCCGGCGCCATCTGCCGGAGGTCTGGAACAAACTGACCAAGGTCACGTGGGAGCCCTGCATGACCACGTGGAGCGATGACCAGTTGCCAGAGATCCAGCGCCTTGGCCCGCACGTTTCCGTGGCCGCCGCCGGGAATGGCGCGGGGGCCAAATGTTCTGACGAATTGGGACGGCGCGGCGCAGCGCTGATCCTGAAAGACGCACTTGAAAGGAGTTTCGCATGAGCCAGCCAAAAATTGGCTTCATCGGTTTGGGTCTTATGGGTCGGGCCATGGTGTCCCGCTTGCAGGACAAGGGCTATGACATGATCGTTCTGGGCAATCGCGACCGGACGGGTGTTGAGGCCGCGCTGGCGCGGGGCGCGACCGAGGCAGAAACGCCCAAGGCGCTCAGTGAAAGTGCCGATGTCATCATGCTTTGCATGGGAACCTCTGATCATGTCGAGGCACGCATGCGTGGCGAAGACGGTGTCATCGCCGGGCTGTCATCGGGAAAGGTCGTCTTGGATTTCGGAACGTCTCTGCCATCCTCCACGCGCGCGCTTGGCGACGATGTTGCCGGCGCCGGGGGCGCTTACTTGGATGCACCGCTTGGGCGGACGCCGGCGCACGCCGTCGACGGACTTCTGAACATCATGTGCGCCGGGGATCGCGACGCATTTGAGAAAGTGGAACCCGTCTTGAACGACCTTGGTGAAAACGTCTTTCACCTCGGTGCATTGGGCAGCGGGCATACAATCAAGCTGATCAACAACTTCTTCGGCATGACCGTCGCCAATGCGATGGCCGAGGCCTTTGCCATGGCGGACTTGGCCGGTGTGGATCGCCAGCAGCTTTACGATGTCATCTCAGCCGGTCCTTTGAAGTCGGGCATGATGGACTTCGTTTCAGCCTACGCGCTTAGGGACGATCCCAACCAGTTGGCATTCTCCATCCGGAATGCCGCCAAGGACGTCCGCTACTACGGCGAGATGTCAGAGGCGATGGGCGCGACATCTATCATGTCGCAATGCGCGAAGGCTGGCCTCACGCAGGCAACCGAAGAGGGTCGCGGCGACGATATGGTCAGCCAGATGGTCGATTTCTATGTGGCGAAACTAAAAGGCTGACGCATGCTGGACGTGATCGCCTTTGGCGAGACCATGATCGAGCTGACCATGACCGACGACGGCAGTGCCGACGTCGGCGTGGCGGGCGACACGTTCAACACTGCCGTCTACTTGAAGCGAAGCGCGCCCGACCTGTCCGTCGGCTATGCAACGCGCCTTGGCACGGATCCGATGTCGGACAGAATTGCCGCCGCCATGTCGCGCGAAGATCTGGATCTTCATCTGACCATCAGAGGCGACGGCCTGCCCGGCCTCTACGCGATCTCAACTGACGGCGAAGGCGAACGCAGCTTCCATTATTGGCGCGGCACCTCCGCGGCGCGGCGCGTTTTGGGGTCGGGTGGTTTGGCGCTTGAGGATTTGGCCAAGGCCAAGGTTCTCTATCTCTCGGCCATTTCCATTGCGATTTTGCCGGAAGATGACCGGATACGCTTGCTCGAATGGTTGCCGGAAGCACGTGACAACGGACTGAGGATTGCCTTCGATTCCAACTACCGCCCCGCGCTCTGGCCGGATCTGGAAACGGCGCAACACGCTGTCTCAACCGTTTGGCAGGCGACCGATATTGGCCTGCCTTCGATTGATGATGAGATGATGCTGTTCGGTGATGAAACGGAGCATGCCGTCGTGGCGCGTCTGCAGGATTGGGGTGTAAAGACAGGCGCGATGAAGCGCGGGGCCGACGGACCGCGTAACCTGAAGGGTGGCACGCCTCCGGTATGCCCGAAAGTTGCAAACGTGGTCGACAGCACCGCGGCCGGCGATAGCTTCAACGGCGGCTACCTTGCCGCGTTGCTTTCTGGCAAGGACGAAGACGCCGCGATGTTGGCCGGACACGCGCTTGCGTCCCGCGTCATCGGAAAGCGCGGCGCGATCATACCGAGGGAGGCGTCGTGAAACTGGGCTTGATCGGTACAGGCATGGTCGCCGATATGCATGTCGCCGCGACAAAGGCGACAGACGGCAAGGCCGACCTGAAGGGCGTTCTGGGTCGCGATGTCATGAAGACAAAGTCCTTCGCCGACCGCCACGGCGTCGCCGCCTACGAAAGCCTCGACGCTTTGGCCTCCGACGCGGAGGTGCAGGCCGTCATCGTTGCGACGCCGCCCGATGCGAGGCTGGAGATCGTCAAGGCCTTGGCCCACGCGGGCAAGGCCATCCTTCTGGAAAAGCCAATCGAACGAGACGCCGCCCGCGCGTTGGAAATCGTGGAGATCTGTGAAACCGCCAACACGCCGTTGGGCGCTCTGCTACAGCACCGCATGCGCCCCGCCGCACAGACGCTGATCCGCCGCATCAAAGCCGGGGATCTGGGCCAGATGGCAACGGTTGATGTCCGCGTGCCTTGGTGGCGACCGCAGAGCTACTATGATGCCCCCGGTCGCGGGACGTTTTCGCGAGATGGTGGCGGCGTTTTGATCACGCAGGCCATTCATACGCTTGACTTGATGCTGCAATGCGCCGGACCGGTGAAAGCTGTGCAGGCCATGACCGCGTCATCGATGCTCCATGAACTTGAAGCCGAGGACTTTGCCGCGGCTGCCGTGGCGTTTGCGTCTGGTGCGACGGGCTCCATCGTGGCCTCCACAACGCATTTCCCGGGTGGTGGAGAGACGATCACGCTGAACGGCACGAAGGCCAGCGCGACGCTGAGTGCCGCGTCGCTGACGATTGCGCATCAGGATGGCCGCATTGAGACCGACGGAACCGCAGAAGCCACGGGCGGTGGCGCAGACCCCATGGCATTTTCCCATGCGTGGCATCAGGCCGTGATCGAAGACTTCGTTGCCGCCGTCGCCGCGGGTCAGCCGCCCAGCATCACGGGGCGGTCCGCCCTGCCCGCTCAAACCTTGATCGACGCGATCCAATCCTCGGCCCAGAGCGGCCAGCGGGTGACGCTTGGAAGCGCGGAGGCTTGGGCATGAAGGACACCGTTCGGATCGGCGTCGTGGGCATAGATCACCGGCACATCTATACGATGGCTGGTCATTTGATCGACCAAGGTGCGCACTTGGTGGCGTTCGCAACGGATGGCGACCCCGGCACGTTGCCTGGTTGGCAGAAACGCTTCCCAGACGCCCCCCGCTGGCAGGAAGACGACATCATAAGTGCCCCTGATATCGATCTGGTTCTGACAGCCGGCGTGCCCAGCGACCGTGCCAGCGTTGCCTGTCGCGCGATGGAGGCTGGCAAGGATGTCCTCAGCGACAAGCCCGGCTGCCTCACCCTTCGCGATCTGGAGACACTTCGCGAAACCGCCACCCGGACAGGCCGTATCTGGTCCGTCGATTTTTCTGAACGGTTTGAAGTGCCGGGCGTCACATTAGCCTCGGAACTGGTAGCAGCGGGCGAAATCGGGCGCGTCGTGCATACCCTTGGCATAGGCCCACACAGGCTGAACGCCGCAACGCGACCTGACTGGTTCTGGAAGCGGGAGCAGAACGGCGGAATACTGGCGGATATCGGCGCGCACCAGATCGATCAGTTCCTGCACTTTACCGGCAGTGAGGACGCCATGGTCGTCCACGCCAGCGCGCATTGCATCGCGCGCGAGGGCTTTCAGGATGTGGGTCAGATGACGCTGCAATCCGGCGATGCGACGGGTTACGTGAAGCTCGACTGGTTCACGCCAGACGCGATGCCCACGTGGGGCGACGGCAGGCTATTTCTGACCGGGACCGAAGGCACGATTGAGATCCGGAAGTATGCCGATGTCGGCGGGCAACCCGGCGGCGATCACGTATTTCTGACAAACGGCACACGGTCGGAACGTTTTGACGCCAGCAATGCGGGCCTGCCATTCTTCGGACGTTTGCTGGAAGACGTTCTAAATCGGTCCGAGACCGCACATTCCCGCGCCCACCCCTTCACGGTGATGCGTCTGGCGATTGAGGCGCAAGAGATGGCCGAAGCATGCTGAACTTTATCGGAGCCGTCTTTTTCCTGATCATCACGCCCGGTCCCGGCGTGATGTCCGTTGCCGGCGTCGGATCAGCCTTTGGGCGCGCCGCCGGGATGCGCTATCTCTGGGGACTTTTCCTTGGCAACAACATCGTCATGGCCGCCGTCATCAGCGGGCTGGCCGGACTGATCCTTGCTGAACCGCGCATTCGCTTCGTCCTCTTCGTCGCTTCCACGCTCTATCTGCTTTACCTCGCCATGAAGGTCGCCTTCGCTGGCAGCAAGATCGGCTTTGTCCGGGCCGAGGTTGCGCCCGGCTTCTGGAACGGCGTCACGCTTCAATTCATCAACCCCAAGGCCTATGCGGTGAACACGTATTTCTTCAGCGCCTTTACCATTGCAGGCATGGGGTTCGCGGCCGAGACTTTGGCCAAGCTCATTGCCATCAACGTCGTCTGGATCCCAATCCACCTCTTTTGGCTTTGGCTCGGCATTCGTCTGAATGAACTGCATTTGCCACCCGGGCGGCAACGCATCCTGAACTTTGCCATGAGCGCATCCATGCTGATCGCCGTCGCTCTGGCCGTCTTTAGCGCAATCGGAGGAACCTCATGAGCATCTGTGATCTCAGTGGAAAACACGCCATCGTCACTGGCGGAGCCCAAGGCATTGGCAAGGCCATCGTTGCCCGCCTGAAGGAACAAGGCGCAGCCGTCACGATCTGGGATATCGATGCTGATCTGGCGGCCAAGGCTGCAACTGACCTTGGCGTCGCCTCGCATCAGGTGGACATCACGGATTGGGACAGTGTCAGCAAGGCGGCCGCTGCCGCGGGCCAGATCGACATCGCCGTTAATTCTGCAGGTATTGCCGGGCCGAACGCACCCTTGGCAGAATATGACATAGACGCCTGGCGTCAGATCATCGAAATCAACTTGAACGGCACCTTCCTCGTCAACCGTGCCGTCGTGCCCTCGATGACCGCCAGCGGTTGGGGCCGCATCGTCAACATCGCATCGGTTGCGGGGAAAGAAGGCAATCCGAATGCCAGCGCCTATTCCGCCTCCAAGGCCGGGGTCATCGGCCTGACCAAGTCGCTTGGCAAGGAACTTGCCAATCAGAACATTGCGGTCAATTGCATCACGCCAGCCGCCGCGCGCACTGCCATTTTCGATCAGATGAGCGAGGAACACATCGCCTACATGTTGTCCAAAGTGCCGCGCGGACGCTTCGTGGATGTCGATGAGGTGGCAACTTTGACCTGCTGGCTGGTCAGCCCGGAAAATTCGTTCACGACGGCATCGGTTTTCGATATCTCGGGCGGGCGGGCGACATACTAAGAACAAGACGACAAAAGGGGATGGTTATGCTGAAGACGGTGGCCGGGTTCGACCGGATCGGGGAAGAGAATGCCTTTGCAGTTCTGGCGCGGGCCGGAAAGCTGCAGGCCGAGGGAAAAGACGTCATCAATCTGGGGATCGGCCAGCCCGACTTTCCAACGCCGGAACACATTGTAGAGGCCGCCGTGAAGGCGCTTTACGACGGCGCGCATGGTTACACCGATGCAACCGGCATCTTGCCGTTGCGCGTGGCCGTGGCATCGGAAGTGACAGAGAACACGGGCACCAAGATTGACCCGGACCAAGTCATGATCCTGCCCGGCGGCAAAGTGACGATGTATGCTGCCATCTTGATGTTCGGCGAACCGGGGGCCGAGATCATGTATCCCGATCCGGGCTTCCCGATCTACCGTTCCATGATCGAATACACGGGCGCCACGCCCATTCCGATCCCGATCCGCGAGGAAAACGGCTTTGCCTTCTCGGCCGAAGAAACACTGGCGCTGATCACCGACAAGACCCGGCTGATCATTCTCAATTCTCCAGCGAACCCGACCGGCGGCGTGGCACCCCGCGCCGAAGTCGAGAAACTGGTCGCTGGCTTGGCTGAACGTCCGGACATCGCGATCCTTTCGGACGAGATCTATGACCGGATGCTTTACGACGGCGAAGAACACGTCAGTCTGCTGTCTTTCCCTGAAATCGCGGATCGCGTCATCATGTTGAATGGCTGGTCCAAGACCTATGCCATGACCGGGTGGCGCTTGGGCTATTCGATCTGGCCGCGCCAGATCTACGACCACGCACGCAAACTGGCCGTCAATTCCTGGTCTTGCGTCAACGCCGCCGCGCAATACGCCGCGCTGGCCGCGATCACCGGACCACAGGATGAGGTGGCAGGGATGGTGGCCGAGTTCGACAAGCGAAGGCGTGTCGTTGTGGAATTGCTGAACGACATCGAGGGCGTCAGCTGTATCACACCAAAAGGCGCCTTCTATGCGTTCCCCAACATCACCGGAACGGGTCGGAAGGCAAAGGAACTTGCCTCTGATCTTCTTGAAGGTCCGGGCATCGCCACCATTGGCGGCCCTGATTTCGGTATCTTGGGCGAAGGCTATATCCGCCTGAGCTATGCCAACAGTGAAGCCAATATTCGCGAGGCTCTGGCCCGCATGAAGACCTATCTGGAGACGCAGTCATGACGAAAGAAACCGTTGGATTCATCGGACTTGGCCTCATGGGCCATGGCATGGCCAAAAACATCGTGGAAGCCGGCTATCCGCTGGTTGTCATGGCGCACCGGAAACGCGAAGCCATCGACGATCTGATCGGACGTGGCGCGACCGAGGTCACGTCGGCCAAGGACATGGCCGCAATGTGCGACGTCGTCCATCTCTGCGTGACGGGATCACCGCAGGTCGAAGCCAATATCACTGGCGAGGACGGTCTGCTTGAAGGCGCACGCGACGGGATGATCATCATCGATTGCTCAACCTCGGACCCCGTCTCTACCCTTGCACTGGCCGACACTTGCAAGGCAAAGGGCGTCACGCTGGTCGACGCACCATTGGCGCGGACGCCGAAGGAAGCGTGGGAAGGCACACTCGACACCATGGTGGGCGCCGACCCAGAGACATTCGCAAAGATCGAACCCATCCTCGACACGTGGGCGGGCCAGATCATCCATCTGGGCGACGTCGGCCTTGGCCACAAAATGAAGCTGGTGAACAACTTCATCGCCATGGGATATGGCGCCCTGTACGCCGAAGCGATGGCGTTGGCGCGGAAGTCCGGCCTGACCACGCAGCAATTCGACAGCGTCATTCGTCCCGGACGTCTGGCCAATGGCTTCTACGAGACCTTCATGAAGTGGGCGCTGGAACAGGATGAAAACGCACACAAATTTGCGATTTCGAATGCGCACAAGGACATGCGCTATATGGCCAACGTGGCCAACGCCGTCGGCGCTGTGACGCCGCTCCAATCTGCCGTCCGCAACGCCTACGCTGCCATGGAGGCCGCAGGCGAAGGCGAACGACATGTTCCGATGCTCTCTGACTTCATCGCGCGTCAGAACGGTCTCGAGAAGTTCGACACATGAAGATCACCGCCGTCCGAACGCATCTTCTGGATCACAAGCTGGACGCCGCGTTCGAAAGCGCGTCCGCGCGGTTCGACCGACGCCAGCATGTTCTGGTCGAGATCGAGACGGATGAAGGCCTGACCGGCTGGGGCGAATGCCTTGGGCCGGCTACGATGAACGCGGCATTGGTCCAGATCATCGCGCCGCGACTGATCGGACGCGATCCAATGGAGACAGAGGTCATTTGGATCGAGCTCTACCACTGGCTGCGCGATCAGGGACAACGCGGGCTGACCATCACGGCGCTGTCGGGCATCGATATCGCTCTTTGGGATCTGAAGGGCAAAGCGCTTGGGCAGCCGATCTCGCGACTGCTTGGTGGGCGGTTCCGGGAAAGCGTTCGGGCCTATGCGACCGGGGCGTTTCGCACGGACGGAACAGACAGGGTCACGGCGCTGGCGGCAGAGGCAAAGACTTACCGCGAAAAGGGCTTTCACGCACTGAAGATCAAGATCGGCTTTGATGTCGCCGAAGACTTGGACGCCATTGCAGCCGTCCGCGACGCCATCGGCCCGGACATGCGGTTGATGATCGACGCCAATCATGGCCTCGACGTGGTCGAAGCCGTCAAGCTGGGCAATGCAGCCGCCGAGTTTGATATCGACTGGTTCGAAGAACCCGTGCTGCCCGAACTGCTAGAGGCCTATCTGGATGTTCGTGCGGGCCAACCCATCCCGGTCGCAGGCGGTGAAACCTGGCATGGGCGCTGGGGCATGAAGGACCCGATTGAGCGTCGCTGCATCGACATCCTGCAGCCCGATATCTGCGGCACTGGTGGCTTTACCGAGATGCGGCGCATCTGTGACATGGCCGCACTGAGTGGCATTCGCCTTGTGCCACATGTCTGGGGCACCGCTGTCCAGATCGCGGCCTCGCTCCAGTTCCTTGCGGCCATGCCGCCTGCCCCGCCCAGACCGGAGCCGCTGGACCCCATACTGGAGTTCGATCAGACGGACATGCCCTTCCGCCAGGCGATCGTGAAAACGCCGCTTGATCATGTAAATGGCGTTGTGACCATTCCGGATGGTCCCGGCCTTGGCATTGAGATCGACCGCGACGCCTTGGAACAGTTTCGACTGCAGGGCTAAGACGCCTAAAGCGTGATGCGGCGTGCCTCTTCCGCGGAGAGGTAGGCCGCGTCGCGGATTTCCATGACGCGCATGTAGTCCTCGGCCTCGTTCTCAAAGGGCCGCGCGCCATCCATTGCCTCGACCACGTGCCGGATGACAGCCGGCACGCATCCGCCTCCAAACGCCACTGGGTCCATCGGTTCGGTCACGGGCACCTGTTCCAACTGGTCCGTTCCGAACGGACGGAAGTGGACTTCGCCTTTAGGGTTGAGCGTCAGTTGTCCGCCCTCGCCCTCGATCGAGAAATCGCCCATCGTGTAGCGCGGATTGTCAGACCCATTGTCGGATAGCCGATTGCCGTCAAAGACAGTCCGCGTCCCGCCCGCGTGATCGAACAAGAGCACGCTTTCATCTTCCCCTGCGATGACAGGGTTAAGCTTCCGAATATCGGCATAGACGCCCTCTACCGGGCCGAAGAGCCAGCGAAAGAGATCAATGAAGTGGACAGCGACTTCGTGGATCATCAGACGCGGCATGGTCTGGAAGATGGGCTGGCGGTCAAGGTACGCCTCTGGTCCCCGACCATCGCCAGGACGCAACGCAAAACGCGCTGACCAGACGGCTCCCATGCGTCCGCTATCGAGGAAGGTCTTGATTGCACGGTGCCATGGCTGAAAGCGGAAATTTTCATGGATCAGAACACGCGCGCCGACCGTCTTGGCATCCTCGGCCAGGGTTTGCGCGGTCTCTGTGTCGTCGCAGAAAGGCTTTTGACAGACGATCACGCGCCCGGCCTTGAGGCTCGCCCTGACCAGCATGTCATGCGCGAAGGGCGGCGTGACGATATCAATGATATCGGGGTCATGTTCGGCCAAGAGATCGGCAATCTGGGCGTATCCTTGGACGCCATATGTCCCGGACGCCTCGGCGACCTTTTCAGCGTCCCGGTCACAAACGGCGACAAGTCTGGCACCCGGCTGTGACGCCCATGCCGCAAGGTGGAATTGCGCGAAGTATCCAAGGCCGACAACGGCGACAGTATAATCCTTGCTCATATGACGGCCCTCGACACGTGGTCGATCACCGCTTCGGTCACGGCCTTTGTTCCCATGTCGCCCCCGAACTCCATCGGCCTCAGATCACCGACCGTGAAGCCATTCTCGACACCGGCGTCGATCAACGCACCAGCATCGACATAAGCCCCGTTGCCCGTCTTCTCGCCCAGATAGTCCAGCATCATTGCGCCCGAGAGGATGGCGGCGAGCGGGTTCGCCTTGTCCTGCCCCATGATGTCAGGGGCCGTGCCATGCGCGGGCTGGAACAGCGCGATTTCGTCGCCGTATTCCCCGCAGGATGCCATGCCCATCCCGCCGACCAATCCGCCGCCAAGATCGGACAGGATATCGCCGAACATGTTCTCCATCACCAGCACATCGAATTCCCAAGGCTGGCGGACCAGATCCAGCGCCATGGCGTCAACATAGGAATAGCCTGTCTCAATGTCGGGATACTCTGGCGCGATCTCGTCGAAGATCTTGCGAAAGAACGCCATGCTTTCAAAAACATTCGATTTGTCGACACACGTGATCTTGCCCGGACGCCCTTTCCGGTCACGTCGGCGTTCCGCCAGCTTGAAGCCAAAGCGGAACAACTTCTCGCTTGTGTCGCGGGTAATCCGAAGCGTGTCGCGAACTTCCGTATCACCGATTTTCTCGGCGCGTCCGTGGACGGCGGCGGAATAGAACAGGCCCTCGGTCGATTCCCGCAAGATGACAAGATCCAGACCCGCCGCGCGCGGGTCGGCCAACTTCTGCGGCGCATTTGGATAGGCACGCACGGGCCGAACGCCCGCATAAAGTCCGTGGATGTCGCGCAAGGTCAGATGCGGCGCAATCTCGGTCCCATCAGGCTTCCGCACGGCAGGCAGGCCGATTGCGCCTAGGAGAATGGCGTCCGTTTCCGCAATGGCCTCGAACCCGCCGGGTTCCATATCCCGGCCCGTATCGCGGTAAAGGCCGGCGCCTGCGGCTACATCG
>CAZMKY010000399.1:0-2157 GCA_964566835.1 uncultured Rhodobacterales bacterium | reverse complement strand
ACGCGTGAACTGGAAGATACGCCTTCCGTCCGCGGCATGGTGAACTCGATCCCGCACCTCGTGGAGATCGTCGAAGAAAAGGGCTGATCTCGAAGGTCAGTCGAAAGGAAACGCCCCGGCCTGACGGCCGGGGCGTTTTTCTGTTTCGCAACAGGTTAGTTTGGCAAACCAGCCAACAGTGGCTTTCGCACAAACAACGGATAGCCTCGCCAGCAGATCGGGGCGTACTCGGCTTGAAACGCGTCTCTCAGCATGAGGTCTCCGTAGTGGTCCTTCCACTCATAGACCGGATCAGAGCCGTTGGGGCATTCTCGAAAACTTACGATGACGTCGATGGGCGCGTCGAAAAACACATCGGCGCTGAAACCACTGTGGTTCTTGGATCGAAACGCATCGCGATCCGACATGGCCATCTCGCGCCAATTCAAGCCGAGAAGGTCATAAATGGGCCCATCGAAAGTCATAGAGATCCCACCAGCCGCGGAGACCGATACAGATGTCCCGGCTGGCAGATCGTTCAACGCTTCGCCAGCGGCGCGGCCTATCTCAGCGCGACGGAGCTCGCCTTCGATCCGGCCCCCGAACCGCTGAAAGTCCGCGTGAGAGTGCGCCACGAGTAGGCCAAGACCGGCGATGGCGACGGGAAGCGCCACCCTAAGATCGTCGCTTTGTCGGAATGCGACAACCAATCCCGACCCCGCTGCAACGAGGAGTAGTGGGGTGGCGAACTGCATGAAACGGAAGCTGCCAAAGTGGTCGCCCCCGAGAAGAACATAACACGCAGCGCCGCCCGCAAAGAGCGCGCCAGCGAGTATCGCAAAGGAACGCAATTCGATCCGGTTGCGTCCCGCGACGACAAGGCCGCCAATGGCGAGCGCGATCAGCACTGCATAGCGACTTTCTTCCAAGTACCGTCGGACATAGCCAGCGCCGGCTTTGATCTGTTCCGCATAGCTGGTCGACACCTTGGCGTAGAAAGTGTTTGGGAAGGGCGCGTCGAAATACCAGAGCCTGGCCAATGTGACACCAGCAAAGGCGAGCGCGCCGAAAAAGACCAGGAGCAGCGAGATGCGCCACGTGGATCGGCGCTGTTCTGCGCCTAGAACCAGTGCGGTGAACGCTGCGACAAGAACAAACCCGATGCCTTCCGGGCGTGTTAGAACGACCAGCGCTGCCAAAATGCAAATCTGAAACGCTTTCGGTCCAGTGACCGCGTGTCCGGCCACGGGCCCTGTCACTGCCAGGGCGAGCCAGAGCAGCAGCAGGCACCAAAGAGAGATGTCCATGTAGCTCCAGACTTGCCAAACGATCAGTTCCGGAAAGGCGAGCACTGCCATGCCGCAAAACAGAACCGGCAACCAGCCGAAGTCACCCGTCAGCCATCTTGCGCCGCGGATGCACGAATAGATGGTTGCGCAAGCAATGAGAAAGCCAATGGCTGCCAGTCCGAACTCCAGCTGGCCTGTAAAGGCAAGAATGACGTTGATCGCCGTCCAAAGCGCAGACGTTGAACCCTCGACCCGCTCCCCGCCGACGAAATAGACGTATCCGTCGCCATTCGCGATGTTCAAAGCGTAGTTCATCGTGATGTTTGCGTCGTCGAAGCCAACTCCCGGAGCGATGCGAAGATAGGCAATCACGCTCAGAAGCGTCACGATCAATATCGCGACAAAGCTATCTGTAAGTTTGCGATCATCCATATCGGGCTAGTCCACTTTCGAAATTCGAGCGCTCGGTCAATGTTGCAGTCCATCCTGAAAAAGCGGTGGGACTTTGTCTACGTTTGCAGCGCGTCTACCACGCCAAGGCGATCCTGCTGAGGCCGTGGAACGGTACAAGCTGGGAGTGGTCGAAAGATAGGAAGATGGCGGCAAATGTGGCCAGTGCGATCTGGGGCGTAGTCACAGGGGCAAAGAGAAACTTTGCGCGCCGCGGCTGCCAAAGCGCCGCCGTCATGATGACGAAGGTGGCCCCGAGAACGGCCATAGAGATCCAGCGTCCCCAGTCACGCGCCATGTAGAAGACCGGGGCGAGGACGACGAAGGCGGCCAGGCAGCCAAGGATCATCCAAGTTTTCCGCTTGGAGGCCGCCACGGCAAAAAGAAGTGGTGCGGCGGCCAATGCGAAGGCAAAGGCGAGGTCCATCGGCCCGGCGAT
>CAZMKY010000398.1:0-1695 GCA_964566835.1 uncultured Rhodobacterales bacterium | reverse complement strand
GGGCGGGTCATTCTATCGCTCTTGCCCGGGGCTTTGGCCGGGCTGGCCTTGGGCGCAGTGTTCTTCGAATACATGGACGCCGATCTGATCAAGGTGGTGGTGGGCAGCCTCGCCCTGATCTTCGTGGCCGAGTATCTTGTCCGGCAACGCCAATCAGAGGCACGAGACACCACTCGGACCTGGGTGCCATCGCTGTTGGGGCTGACATCGGGCTTTGCCAGCTTCGTGGCCCATGCCGGTGGACCGCCCGTTAAAGGATACCTTCTGAAGCAAGGCTTGGACAAAACCACCTTTGTTGGCACCAACACGATCTTCTTTTTCACTATGAACGCGATCAAGACCGTGGCCTACGGCGCATCCGGCACGATGGGCCCCGAAAGCTTCCGGGTCAGTCTTCTTCTGGTGCCAGCGCTGGTTCTGGGCCTCTGGCTGGGCGCGCGGCTGCACCACCTGATTGACCAATCCGTCTTTGTGAAAGTCGTCTATGCCTTTCTGGCGCTGACCGCGCTCAGATTGCTCTGGGACGGGCTGCCGGGCGTTCTGGGGACCTAGGTGGCGAGGTTGGAAAGTGAAGAGATCGTTTTGTGTCCCGACTGGCCGACTGTGTGATTGCAGGAAAAATCTGCTATCTCTCGCAAGAAACCTGTGGTCCTTTGGGTAACCTCCAACGCAACCATGTCGACCGCACTTACCCCACCGCTTCGCCCCTTTCGCCCTGAAGATGCCCCTACTGTTGCGCGATTGAATGACATGGCCTCAGGCGGCTTGCTTCTTTCTCAATGGACCGAAGCGGCCGGCGTTTCAGGCGACCCTTGGGAACAGGGAAGATTGCAGCAAATTGACCAGATGAATTCTGGGTGGGTCATGATCGTATTTGACCACGGGGACGGGGTTGAGGCTGTTCTAATGGGACAAGCACACCCTGACGAACCGGTTCCTACTGACGGTATAGACCCTGTTTGGGTGCCGCTCGTGGAGTTGGAAAACCTCGTTCCGGGCTGTTGGTGTCTAAATGTGATTGCGACATCGCCCGAGCGTCGCGGTCGCGGCCATGGCGCATTGCTGATGAATAAAGCTGAACAAATCGCCCGGGAAGGTCGTCACCAGACCCTCGCGCTTGTCGTCGCGGATACGAACACCTCTGCGATCAGGCTTTATCGTCGCTGCGGTTTTTCAGAGTTTGCACGACGCGCCATGGTGAAAGGAGATTGGGACGGGCCGGGAACAGACTGGGTTCTCATGGTGAAGCCACTAACATACGAACAGGGAGGCGGATAATCAGGTCTGATGCTCACATTTCGAGAAGCGAATAGTGCCGACGCCGATCGTTGTTTTGCGATTGAAACGTCCGCCTACGAAGGCGACGAAGCCGCGACACACGCCAAGATAGGAAAGCGAATTGAGACCTACTCCGAAGGTTTTCTCATTGCTGAGGACGGCGGCAACGTCGTGGGGTTCATCAATTCAGGATGCGCGCACGAGGTCGAGATGGCTGATGAAGCCTTCAAGGAGCTCATTGGTCACGACCCGGAGGCGCCAAATGTTGTCATCATGTCCGTGGTCGTCGATCCCGCCGCGCAAGGCAGGGGACATTCACGGGCGCTGATGAAGGAATTCATCGATCGGATGCGAAGGATGGGAAAAGTGACAATCCATCTGATGTGCAAAAACCATCATGTGCCGCTTTATGAGAAA
>CAZMKY010000397.1:0-6864 GCA_964566835.1 uncultured Rhodobacterales bacterium | reverse complement strand
CATTTGAAAGTGCCCGTTCGCGGGCGGTCTTGGCGTCGTGCCCGTGATCCAACCAGCGTCGCACCAAACGGTCCTCCAGCACAGGTTCCGGCACATCGAGAAAGACCTTCAAGGTCCAGAATGCGGAAAGGTCGCGCCACTCCGGTTCATCAAGCAAAAGGTAATTGCCCTCAACGACGACAATCTCGGCCGCGCCCGGGATGACCTCCGCACCGGCAATCGCCAAGTCCAACTTACGGTCAAACACAGGCGCAACAGCATCCTCGCCTGCACTGATCCTTTTAATCAAATGGGTGAAACCGCCGTGGTCAAAGGTCTCTGGCGCCCCTTTTTTGGTCCGCAACCCACGCGCATCCAGAAGCCGGTTGTCCAGGTGGAACCCGTCCATCGGGACCAAAACTGCTGAGCGGCCAGTCGCGACCAGTTTGTCTGCCAAGCTTTCGGCAACAGTGCTTTTACCGCTGGCCGGCGGACCTGCAACCGCCACGATTTGGCGACCACCGTCGGCCGACAAGGCGGATGCAATTCTGGATGCAAGATCTTCGGCGGTCATGCGGCTTCTGCTGCACCTGTTGATTGGCAGTGATCTTCTTGCAGGTCTTAATCTACAATACCGACGGCGTGTCAATTCCAAGATCAGAAACGTCGCTTTCGCCGGTTGAGACCAAATCCTTGAAACTGATAGGGAAACATATGGCGCATCTCGATGAGCAAACCTGCACGCTGACGGAATTGCCGATCCCTGAAGGTTGGCTGTTTGCGCCCACATCGTTTCTCACCGACCGGATCGTGCCTGCGCCGGAACGTGTCTGGTTGCCCCCTGCCGCAACAGGTGGAGGTGATGTCACGCTTGCTATCGGTGAACACCGCTTTGCTGCGCCCGCACCTTCTGGACGCCTAAAGCGGCTGACAGGGCGTCGGCCAGCTGAAATCCGGCTGCAGACAAAGGCACCCATCCTCGATATAAGGGGCGGCCATCCCCAGAATTGGGCACACTTTCTGAATATCCATCTTGCCCTTGTCGCGCTGACCTGCCGCGAAACCGGGCGGACGCCTGATCATCTTCATCTGCTGTTACCGGAAGATACGCCACCTTACGTCAAAGCTGCGGCGGATCTGGCCAGGCTTGAGGTCACCTACACTGACAATACCGTCGTCGGAGAGGGCATTGCGCTTGGTTTCAAGGACTGGAACGTCATTCGCGGCGAGCGTTGCGCGCTTCTGACAGACCCTGCGATCAGCCCGATCACCCAAGCGATTGCAAGAGGCCGCACGCCGACCGAAGTGACACCCAAGAAGGTTTTCGTCAGTCGGCGAACAACACGTGCGTTGACCAACGAAGACGCGGTGGCCGACCACTTGGCCCAGCGCGGCTTTCACAAGATCTACATGGAAGACTTCAGCCCGGCAGAACAGATCGCGATCGGCCATGAAGCGACACATGTGGTGGCGGTGCATGGTGCCGCGCTGGCCCCATTCTTTTATCGGGACGGATCGAGACCACCGCTGAACTTGGTGGAACTCTTCCCTGTCGGACACCTGACAAACGTCTACCGCGCCATGGTTGCCGGACAGTCAGGTCGTTGGTCTGGCGTGCGCGGCCACATCCGCCCCGAACATTTGAAAGAGATATATAGACAGGACGGCAAGCCGTACTTTGCACATTCCCTTGACAGCTTCAGCGTCGATCTTGCCTCGATTGATCTTGCGCTTGGATCCGGCTGAAACACATGTGCAAAGCGTGCCCCCAACGCCTCGACGCTACGTCAATTGAGGCAAGGGAGTAGACAAATGGCAAAAGTAATATGAAAGGCAATGTGTCACTGTAGAGAACGGGGAACAGCAGATGGCAGATACGTCGAACCCGCCGAAGGCCGGACGCGAAGCCTATGGGGAATACCTCAAATGGCACACCGACGCGTTGATCAAGGATCTGGGATACGCCCGGGCCTGTGAGCTTTCCGGCAAATCGAAGGCCACGCTTGGCCGCTATGCCTCGGTCGCGCCCGAAAACGCGGACCGCTACATTCCGGTGAACGTCCTTCTGGAGCTGGAGCGCGAAGCGACCGTTCCATTCGTAACCAAGGCCTTGGCCGAGCTGCAAAGCATGAGCCTTGAGTTCGACGATAACCGAGACGATCCAACGGGCGCACTCAACAGTGACGTGATTAAGCTATCGCAGCGCTTTGCCACCTTGATGGGTGAATACAATCACTCGATCGAAGACGGAGTGATCTCGCTGAACGAAACGAAACGGCTTCTGGACGAAACCAATGCGCTTCAGCAAGTTCTGGTCGATATGAAAATGCACTTGCAGGGACGGTAGAAAGGTCGGCGAGCCGATGACAATCAGGCTCGACCCGCCGACGCGACCGATTCACTCATTACGTGCCCACAACACACGCAGGCCCCCACCAGAAATCCGGGTCGCAGTTTTACACAAAGGGGATCCCCACGGCCGCCAGAGTAAACGGTGCCCGGCGACCGAGGGGGTCAAGTCGAGGACGGGGATGATCGTCTTCGGCCTGACACGAGAAGAAATAAGTGCTGCGGAATTTCCAGATAATGGGAAAAAAAGCGGCGCTGCATCATTTTTGGATAGCCTGATGGGGGCACCGTAGAATGCTTGAGACACTTGAATCGTATGCGTTGGACGCGCAGGAAACGCTACTGAACTGGCTGACTTCACCGGCCGCCTATGCACAGTTCGGCTTGCTTGTCGGCGCTTACATGCTGGCCATCCTCGCCAGCGCATGGATCCGACCCAAAGCTGTAAGGTTCGGCACACCAGACGAAGCCGATACCTCTCGCCTTGCAGAGGCGCGGCGATTTGGTCTCCTCTTCCTTCCGCTGTTGCTTCCAATCCTTGCCTACGCCTTCACGGCTCTGGGCGAACAGGTCACGCGGTCGATCTTTGGCTCAGGCGCCGTGATTGCGTTGGGCAAGCGCATCTTCGTCTTCATCGCCGTCCGGCGTTTCGTGAACGACGTCGTGACAGACCCCTTCTTGCAGACGCTGGGACGCTACATTGCGCTGCCCATCGCCGCGCTGTACGTGCCTGGACTTCTGGAACCCTTGATCGGCGTTCTGGCGTCGAACGGAATATCGCTTGGCCGGATCGAATTCTCGTTTCTCGCAATCGCCCGCGCGCTTATCGCAGGATCCATTCTGTTCTGGCTGGGGCGCTGGTCGGCCGATCACGGCACAACCTACATCAGGGCCCAAGAAACGATCCGCCCGCCCACCCGCGAGCTGGCCGCCAAGGCGCTGGAACTGGCCATCTTCCTGGTCGTAGGCATCGTTCTTCTGAACGTGATGGGCTTGGATCTGTCCGCGCTGGCGCTTCTGGGTGGTGCCGTTGGTGTCGGTCTTGGTTTCGGACTGCAGAAGATCGCGTCGAACTTCATCTCGGGCATCATCCTGCTGCTTGAGGGCCAAGCGACGGTTGGCGACTTCGTCGAACTGGACGGTGGCGAAAGCGGAACCATCATCCGCATGGGCGCGCGCGCCACGATACTGGAAACGTTCGACGGCAAGTGGATTGTCGTGCCGAATGAGGACTTCATCGTTTCACGGATCATCAATTGGTCTGATGCCGGTTCGGGCAATCGGTACGAGGTTGAGTTCTCGGTCAGTTACGACACCGACATAAACATCATTCCCGACCTGATTGTTGAAGCCGTCAAGAAACACCCAGCCGTTCTAACCGAACCTGAAGAGCCGGATTGTGAACTGCGCGCCTTTGGCGATAGCGGCGTGGAGTTCGGCGTCGAGTTCTGGGTCGAGGGCATTGATGACGGCAAGAACAAGTACACTTCCGAGGTGCGCTTCATCATCTGGAACGCGCTGAAGGATGCCGGAATAGAGATCCCCTTCCCGCAACGTGAAATTCGGTATCGCGAAGGTCACAAACCGGAAGCTGGTGCACTGGCCTGACCAGAAATCGCTCTCTGGTCATTGCCTCGCAGACCGGGGATGTGCTTGTGTTTCGAGCACGATGAAGGCGACTGCGAACGGACCAACGCTTTGGCCTCGAAGGGAGGCTTTGCGTGCCAATCGAATTGACGCTTGAAATGATGGTGGTGCTGGCCGTCCTGGCCATCACCGTCATTCTCTTCGTCACCGAGTTTTTCCGGATCGACTTCACAGCCATTCTTGTCATGGTCGCGCTTGGCCTTTTGTCGCAATTGCCCGGACTGGAAAATGTTGCCGACACAACCCGGCTCTTCGAAGGCTTTGCATCGAACGCCGTGATATCGATAATTGCGGTCATGATCATTGGCGCAGGGCTCGACAAGACCGGCCTGATGAGCAAGGTCGCCGCGACGATCCTGAAATACGGTGGCAAGACCGAAACCCGGATCATCCCGATCATCTCAGGAACCGTCGGCATCATTTCCAGCTTCATGCAGAACGTGGGTGCGGCAGCCCTCTTTCTGCCAGTGGTCAGCCGGATCTCTGTCCGGACGGAACTGCCGTTGTCACGGCTCCTGATGCCGATGGGGTTCTGCGCCATTCTTGGTGGCACAGTTACAATGGTCGGGTCTTCGCCGTTGATCCTGCTGAACGATCTGATCGTCACATCGAATGATATGCTGCCCGCGGGAAGCAAGATGGAGCAGTTCTCGCTCTTTTCGGTCACACCCGTCGGGCTTTGCCTGGTCGCGACCGGTATTCTTTACTTCATGCTTCTTGGGCGTTGGGTGCTGCCCAATCGCGCCAACAAAGACGAGGGGTCAAGCGGCCAGTCCGTCAAGGACTACCTGAAGAAGCTCTATGGTTTGAAATCGGACCTTGTCGAAGTTGTCGTTCCCGAAGGGTCGATCCTGCGCGGACAGACGTTTCACGACATCATGCTGGCGCACAACCTCTACATCATTGGATCGTATCACCGCGGACAACGTTGGTTCACGCCGGTTCTGACCACGGCTGTCGAGGATCCGTGTCGTCTTGCCATCCTTGGTCGGCGCAAAGTGATCGAAGCGATCGCGGAAGACTATGGTTTGACTGTTCTGCCAGAGCTGGACATCTTCGCCGAGGCTTACGCGCCGACTGTTGCAGGCGTTGCAGAGGTCGTTATTCCGCCGGATTCCGAGATGATTGGGAAGACGGCCCGTCAGGTCGTCATGCGCAAGACCTACGGGCTTGGTCTTCTTGCCATCCATCGCGGTGGCGAAACCCTGAGCCTCGTTGAAACCGAAGAGCACGAAGCGACGAATATCAGCCAAGAGCCCTTCCGCGCGGGTGACACTTTGGTTGCTTTCACAGCCTGGGACAGCTTGGCCCGACTGACGAAGGACCGCGACTTTGTTGTCGTCACCAGCAACTTCCCGATGGAGGAACTGCGCCCGAACAAGGTCGCCTTTGCCCTGCTGTTCTTTGCCATTGCGGTGGGCCTGATCCTGTTCACGGACCTGCGGCTTTCACTTGCCCTGCTTGTGGGCGCAGGCGGGATGATCGCGACGAATGTTCTGCGCATCGACGAGGCATATGGCGCGGTCAGTTGGCCCACCGTGTTTCTTCTGGCCAGCCTCATTCCGCTTGGACAGGCTGTGCAGAACACCGGAACGGCCGCCTGGATTGCGCAACAGATCTTGGCGCTTTTGGATGGCTGGCCCATATGGGCCCTTCAGGCCGGGATCGCCGTTCTTGCAACGGGTTTCACTCTGGTCATGTCTAACGTCGGTGCCACGGTTCTTCTGGTGCCGCTTGCAGTTTCAATCGCCGTTGCGGCTGGCGGTGACCCTGCAATCTTTGCCCTGACCGTCGCGATTTCGACGTCGAACTCGTTCCTGATCCCAACGCATCAGGTCAATGCACTTATCATGGGGCCTGCCGGCTACAAGGTGACGGACTTTATGAAGAGCGGTGGCATTATGACCATTCTCTTTCTCATCGTGTCGCTGACCATGATGAATGTCTTCTTTTAGAAGCCTCCGACATTGACGCAAGGACATGGCGCTTTAGAACACTAGAGGGGTTTTCTAACAACTCTCTGTTTCGGTTGATGATTTCTGGCCATTCGCCCTGACGACATTAAAACCGGAGCCATTTTTGCTGTTCGACCCCGACTTTTCTGCGGCACGCGCACCGGATGGTTCCGAAGTCCAGTTCACTCGATCCGAAGCCCGGGCTTTGGCGGCACTTGTCGCCAGCAACGGTCGGACACTGACCCGCAATCAGCTCTTGGATGCAGTGAGCGAAGAGGGATCTGAGAAGAATGACCGCAATGTCGACTTTCTGATCAATCGGCTTCGCAAGAAACTTGGAGACAGCGCGCGCGACCCCAAGTTCATAGCGACGCGCTACGGCGAAGGCTATGTCTGGCTAGGGGCCGGCGACATGGCCCAAGCGACGGTCGACGCGGCGGACATTTCAATTGGTGTCGTTCGAGGACTCGATCGGTTGGAAGGCTGGCAAGTTGCGTCCGAGCACCTTCGGAATGCCTTCGCCGAGTCGATCCTCGCGGAACCCGGACGGGACCTTACAGTACGTCTGGCAAGCGACGCGGCGGATAGAGAACCATCCAGCGATCTGACGCTTGAAACGACTTTCTTCGACAATCGGGAACGCATTGAATGCGTTGTTTCCGCCCGATTGGAACAGACAAACAGCATTTGCTTTGTCGAACGACTTCAATTGGGAACTGTGCCACCCGGCCGAGATGCCTTGCGCAGAGAAGCGCAAAGAATTGCACCTGTTGTCTTGGCCAAAGCTTGGGGATCGCGCACTTCGGCGCATGGGCAGGCCATGCCGCTGCCCGTGGCGATGCACGAGGCATCAGAGCGCGACGAGGAACACGAACTTACGTGGCGCGAAAATGATGTCCGGCTGCGTACGCTACGAGCCGATGCACCGGACGAC
>CAZMKY010000396.1:0-2492 GCA_964566835.1 uncultured Rhodobacterales bacterium | reverse complement strand
ATGGTCGTCAAGAACCTCGATGGTACGTTCACCTACACACCGAATGCCAACTTCAACGGGGTGGACAGCTTCACCTACACGCTGAGCGACGGTGACAAATCTGATACAGCGACGGTGAACCTGACCGTCAAGGCTGTGAATGATGCCCCGGTGGCTCAAGACGATGCCGCGTCCGGTGACGAAGACACGGACATCAAGATCAACGTACTTGGCAACGACACTGACATCGACACCGACAGCACCTCACTGAGCGCCACAGTTCTTGCCGGGCCCGCCAACGGCATGGTCGTCAAGAACCTCGATGGTACGTTCACTTACACGCCGAATGCCGACTTCAACGGCACGGACAGTTTCACCTACACGGTGAGCGACGGTGACAAGACTGACACCGCGACGGTGAACCTGACCATCAAGGCTGTGAATGATGCTGCCGTGATCTCGGGCGACACCTCTGGCGCCGTACAAGAAGACCTGATGCTGGAAGCGCTGGGAAAACTCGACATCTCGGATATCGATCTCGGCGAGGCCTCGTTCCAGGCCGGCACGTACAGCGGGACATACGGCTCGCTTGCCATCGATGCAGTTGGCAACTGGACATATACCTTGTCCAACTCTTGGGTGACGGTTCAATCCCTGACAGCGGCAGATCTGGTGACGGATACGATCACGGTCTTGGCGTACGACGGAACCATGGCAGACATCCTGATTGATATCAGTGGTACGGACGAGGCCGGCAACAGTGGAGAAGCGGTCGACGGCACTGACGGCGATGACGATCTGTCATCCGGTCGCGGCAAGGACGTCGTCAACGCCGGCGATGGCAATGACACGGTCGAGGCCGGCAATGGCACGGATACAGTCTTTGGTGGATCTGGCGACGACAATCTGAATGGCGGCAAAGGCGACGACTACATCGACGGCGGACGCGGAAACGATTTGCTGGACGGCGGGAACGACGACGACATCGTGATCGGCGGCCCCGGTGCCGACACCATCATTGGCGGTGGCGGCGAAGACACCCTGACGGGCGGCGAAGACGCCGATGTCTTTGTCTTCGATCTGAACAAAGGGGCTGACACGGTCACCGACTTTGACCTGGAATTGGACGCCATTGGTCTGACCCAGTTCGAGGCAAGCGACGTCCGGATCAGAGATACCGCTGACGGCGCCGTTCTGGCGGTTCGGGGTTACGAAATGCTGCTTGAAGGCATCTCTGCTTCCGATCTGGATGAAGACAGCTTCGTGTTCCTATGACGAACTGCAAGGCTTGCTGTTCTCCACAAAACGTCATGTGAGAACAGCAACCTTCGGTACGCAACGAATGCCCTTTCGGCGAATGGCAAATGGTCGGCCGCATCGGACCAGTCACCGCTTTTGAAGTGCGTGACGAACGGACGTTGCTACGCTTCCTCTCCATAGAGATAGAGCGTGTCGCCGGACATCATTGATGTGTGCCATGTTTCGAAGTCGTCGACGCTCATCTTCGACCAGTCCGGGGTGTCCAGAACCTGAGCCTGACCAATGCGGCGCCCAAGCTTGCTGAGCGTTCTGGCCTGTCCGCACCGCTTGGCGTCATATCGCTTCAGAAAGTCCGCGAGATCACTCGTCTCTGACGCCAGATCCTCTATTGCGGTAGCGTCTTCGAGTGCTTTGGTGGCGCCACTTGCCGTGTGCGGGCGCGTCATCGTTCCAGCGTCGCCAATCAGTAAGGTTCTAGGCCCAACGTAGGTGTCCACCAGACTGTCATAGATCGGTTGGATAGAGACATCAGCGTGCGACGAATGCGCGATGAGATCTCTGATCGCCGGGGGGAAACATTCCTCCAAAAGCAATCGAAACTCCTCGAAGGCGGCCGGCGCAACGTCTCCCGGCGCAACGGATTCGACGCCATTGAGCTTTTGCGCTCGAGGACATGGCGCATAGACAGCCCAGTTCACGCGTCGGGTGCCCTTCGACATGCCGCCATCGAAGTTTGGGATCATGTAGAGGACACCATGACCGCCCTTGAACGGGACGGTCAGCCACGCGCATTCTTTGTCGATCTCAGTGATCAGCGAGGTATCCGACAGTTCGGCTTCGGCATAGTTGCCGCGCCACAGGACATATCCTGCATACTCGGGGCGCGCCATGGGGTTCATTTTCTCGCGCACGACAGACTGATAGCCGTCAGCACCGACGAGCAAATCGAACGACTTGGTCTGCCCGCCCGCAAAACTGACGTTGACAGCGTCCTCCGTTTCTTCGAACGCCTCCAGCTTCCAGCCTTCATGATAAATCGCATCAGGAACGTTGTTGCGCAGCGCCTGCCAGATGTTGCCCCAGTTGTTGGCAAAAGCCGGTGTTGTCTGCGTCCAGATGCGCCGCCCGACTTGTGTGCCGTCCGGATATTGCCACCAGCGCCGTCGCATTTCGCAACCTGGAAAACCCGCTGGCAGATACCCTCTTTCGATCAGATCCGTTCGCAGCGGCACGGGAATACCAATGCCGGACCC
>CAZMKY010000395.1:0-4250 GCA_964566835.1 uncultured Rhodobacterales bacterium | reverse complement strand
GGTGCTGAAAGCCGCGCGCCAGGCGACCGAGGGCCGCGTCATTGCGGTGCACCAACCGCATCGCTACAGCCGCCTGTCCTCTCTCTTTCCTGATTTCTGCGCTTGCTTCAACGACGCCGATGTCGTCGGCATCGCTGAAGTTTTTGCGGCCGGTGAAGACCCGATTGAAGGCGCGACGCGCGAAGATCTGGTGGCAGGCTTGATCCGCCACGGACATCGGCACGCCCGCGCGATCATTGACGAAGAAGACCTGGAACGCCTCGTCCGCGAACAGGCCGGCCCCGGTGACATGGTGGTGTGCTTGGGCGCAGGCACGATCAGCGCGTGGGCAAACGCACTGCCAGAACGTCTGGAGCCCAAGAAGAAGGCCGCAAACGGCTAGGCGTCAGGCCACTCGTGTCGCCGTGCGAAACAGCACGAGACAACCCTGCGCGGCAAGCGACAGGACAGCGGCCAGCCAGAAGACTGTTTCGACCTGACCTGACGCATCTGCCATGGATCCCGCCAGGCGCGGCGCGATCGTCATCACCAAGTAATAGACCATAAAGAATACGCCCATGCCGAAGGTGCGGATGGGTGGCGGCAACACGACGGATGGCAAGGTCATCACAGGCCCGGCCGCGATTGAAAACAGTGCTGCAATCAGAAGAAGCACGACGAACAGCGCGCTGGCTTCGAGTTCCGTTGCAAGGGGCAACAGGATCGCAAAGGACAGGAGACTAACCGAAATGATGAGATCCCGACGGCCGGTCTTGTCGGCCAGGATGCCTCCGATCGGGAGCGCCAGCGAAAAGACCAACATGAAGGCGCTGACGGCGGTCCCGGCTTCGGCCACGCTGTAGCCGCGTTCGGTGAAAAGCAGGGCTCCGAAGCCGAACACCATCGCAAGCGCGGTGTTGTAAAGCGCCCAGACAAGACCCGCGAGGCAAAGCGGCCAGTATGGCAATTTGGCGATGGTGAGCTTAGTAGGCGTCGGCTCCAATCCTGGAGGACTTTGATAGACAGCGCCGAAGGCGGCAAGACCGATCAGGATGACGATGACCACAGCCCATTCCGCCATTTGCAACCCGCCTACGATTGCTGCTTGCGGCAGGATGTAGGCGGCAAGGGCGATGCCGAATGGCCATGAATTGACGAAGATGGCCAGCGCGGTCGCGATTTCGCGGCCCTGAAACCAATCGACCAGCAATTTTGTCATGACGATATTGACGACCACACCGCCAATCCCGGCCAGGATCCGGGCCATGATCATGACTTCGTAGCTTTGCGAGACAAAGTTCAGAAGGCTGCCGAACAACATCAGTCCAAGTGCGGCCAGAACGATCCGCTTTTCGCCAAAGCGCTGGGCCATCGCGCTGCCTGGCACAGCGACGAGCAGCCCGGGTGCAAGATAGAGTCCGATCAACAGGCCGATCTGCGCAAGCTCCAGCCCTCGGACATCGGCCAGGATCGGCGAGAGCGCGGCAATCGCCTGATATTGAAAAGCCATTGCCGTCCGCGCGAGAAAAAGCGCGACCAGTATGGTCCAGCGGTTGATCATGATATGTGTCCCAGCACCTTCGCCGCGAACACTACTCAGCGATATGTCATATGACCAGTCGTCACGCTTTCGCCAGAATCGGAGGCTATGGCAAGATCATGTCAGAGATCCCCTTGCCCTTTGTCGCGCTCGTCCTTTGGATCGTCGCCAGCGCGGCGGTTTCTTTCCTTCCGATGCGCCACCAATATGCCCCGGGTCTGCTGCTGCTTGTTTTGGCGCCTGCGCTGATAGCTTGGCTTGCGGTTTCCTACGGTCTTTGGTTGGCCGTCTTCGGGGCTGTAGCCTTCCTGTCGATGTTCCGACACCCGCTTCGATATCTTTTCAGAAAGGCGTTTTCGGGATGAGTACACCTTTGATCCTTGCTTGCATCTGGGCCGCTACGGCAAATCTGATCGGCATGTTCCCGTCCAAGCACCACCATTGGCCCGCTGCCTATGCGTTGATTGCGCTGGGAGTACCGATCCTCGCATGGGTCTTTCTCGAAGATGGATGGATCATCGGCGCGCTTGTTCTGATGGCGGCGGCGTCGGTTCTGAGGTGGCCAGTGCGCTATCTTTTCCGCTGGATCGGACGCGGCCTCGCGCGTGGCTGACGGTGGAGGGGGCGCTGCTCCCGCGGGCTGAGCCCGCCCCCCGGGATATTTTCCGACCGATGAAGATGGAAAGAGGCGCGAAACGGCGTTAGGTCGGGCGCATGCTTGATTTGACCAAAATCCCGATGCGTGGGCGGATGACGCCGGACTACGATCTGTCAAAGCTGACATGGCTGCGTGTTGGCGGCCCCGCAGATTGGCTGTTTCAGCCTGCGGATGCGGAGGATCTGGCTGAGGTGTTGCAAGCGCTTCCCAATGAAGTGGCAGTTTTTCCGATGGGCGTGGGTTCGAACCTGATTGTCCGTGATGGTGGTGTTTCTGCCGTGGTGATCCGGCTTGGTCGCGCGTTCGCTGATATCTCCATCGAAGGGGAGTTTGTCAGGGCAGGCGCTGCGGCCCTGGATTCCAAGGTGGCACGCGCGGCTGCCGCAGCCGGTCGGGATCTGACGTTTCTCAGAACAATACCGGGTTCCATCGGTGGCGCAGTTCGGATGAACGCCGGGTGCTATGGCACGTATATTTCGGATCATTTGGTGGAAGTGACGGTTGTGGGCCGCGATGGTCGGACAGCCGTTGTCCCGGCAAGTGACTTGAACTTGGCCTACAGGTCCAGCGACTTGGCCGAGGGTGCCGTTATCATCGAAGCGCTGTTCCACGCCCCCGAGGGCGACCCCGCGGCGTTGGAAGCGCGGATGGAAGCTCAACTCGCAAAGCGCGACGAGACACAACCCACGAAGGCGTTGACGGCGGGTTCGACCTTTCGAAACCCGGCGGGCTATTCTTCGACCGGTGACGCCGACGACACCCATGAGCTGAAAGCATGGAGCGTCATCGATAAGGCGGGCATGCGCGGCGCGTGCCGGGGTGGGGCGCAGATGTCCGAAATGCATTCGAATTTTCTGGTCAACACAGGTGATGCAACGGCTGCCGATCTGGAAGGGCTTGGCGAAGATGTCCGGGCCAAGGTGAAAGAATCCCAAGGGATCGAATTGGTCTGGGAAGTGATCCGGGTCGGTCGCTTGCGGTGATCCGCCAAAAGAGCGAATTGAGTGTTCCCTCGGACCTCAGGCTTGGGTTAGACTAGACAAAGCAGAATAGAGCGACGGCGCCCGAAAATGAGGTGCCGCGGTCGAGGCAGAACACAGGGGCAGGCATGTCGGGCGGTATCTCCCGTGTCGCAGTATTGAAGGGCGGTCCGTCGTCGGAACGCGAAGTGTCCCTGTCGTCCGGCCGGGAGTGCGGCGCCGCCTTGCGCGAAGCGGGCTTTGACGTGGTCGAAATTGATGCTGGGCCTGATCTGGTGCGGGATCTGCAAGCGGCCGGGCCGGATGTCGTGTTCAACGCGCTTCATGGGCGCTATGGCGAAGATGGCGTCGTGCAAGGTGTCCTCGAATGGCTGCGCATTCCCTACACTCATTCCGGCGTTCTGGCATCGTCACTGGCGATGGACAAAACCCGCTGCAAAGAGATTTTCGCGGCAGCCGGAGTTCCTGTTGTCGAAAGCGGGATATTCACCAAGGCCGAGATTTCGTCAGGGCATGTCATGGACCTGCCCTATGTCGTGAAGCCCAACAACGAAGGGTCTTCTGTCGGCATCTATATCGTTGGCCCGGATGCAAACGGTCCGCCCAAGATCGCCGAGGACATGCCCGGACGCTTGATGGTTGAGGCCTATGTCCCCGGTCGGGAACTGACAGTGACCGTGATGGGCGACCGCGCCTTGACCGTGACCGAGATCAAGACGGACGGCGGCTGGTATGACTACCACGCCAAGTACGCCGATGGCGGGTCCTACCATGAGCTGCCCGCCGACGTTCCGGCGGATGTCTTTGAGGCCTGCCGCGCGCACGCGTTGACGGCACATCGTGTCGTTGGATGCCGAGGGGTGACCCGGACGGATTTCCGCTGGGACGAGAGCCGCGGGCTTGCTGGTCTTTTCGCGCTTGAGATCAACACACAGCCGGGCATGACGCCGACATCGCTGGTGCCAGAGCAGGCAGCGCATGACGGCATAAGCTTCCCAGAGCTTTGCCGTTGGATGGTGGAGGATGCCTCTTGCGACCGATGAGAGATCCCGCCCCGTCGCGCATCGCCTATCGCATCCACCGTTTGATGCTG